>NZ_JBSFGJ010000113.1:0-24303 GCF_053596515.1 Nonomuraea sp. NPDC001684 | reverse complement strand
CCGCGCGGGCGGCATGGGAGTGCTCGGCGCGCTCTACTTCACCCCGGAAGAGCTCGAAATGGAGCTCAAGTGGATCGACGACCACGTCGACGGCAGACCGTACGGCGTGGACGTGGTCATGCCCGCCTCCTACGAGGGCGCCGACTTCGCCCCCGAGGAGCTGGTCGGCCGCCTGCAGGCGATGATCCCCGAGGGGCACCGCGCGTTCGTCGAGAACCTGCTGGGCAGGCACGGCGTGCCGCCCCTGTCGTCCGACGCCGACCCGGGCCGGGTGCTGCTGGGCTGGACCGACGCGACCGCACGCCCCCAGGTCGAGGTCGCGCTCCGCCATCCCCTCGCCCTGCTGGCCAACGCCCTCGGGCCGCCCCCGGCCGACGTCGTGGACCTCGCCCACCGGCACGGCGTCAAGGTCGCCGCCCTCGCCTCGACCCCGCGGCACGCGCTCAAGCAGGTCGAGGTCGGCGTGGACGTCGTCGTCGCCCAGGGCACCGAGGCCGGCGGCCACACCGGCGAGATCTCGACCATGGTGCTCATCCCGCAGGTGGTGGACGCCGTGGACGTCCCCGTCCTGGCGGCGGGCGGCATCGGGAACGGCCGGCAGATGGCGGCCGGCATGGCGCTGGGCGCGGAGGGCGTCTGGACCGGCTCACTCTGGCTCACCGTCGAGGAGGCCGACACCCCCGAGATGGCGAAACGCCGCATCCTGGAGGCCACCTCGCGCGACACCGTGCGCTCCCGGAGCTGGACCGGCAAGCCCGCCCGCCTGCTCAGGAACGAGTGGACCGAGGCGTGGGAGTCGCAGGAGTCGCCGGGCACGCTGCCGATGCCGCTGCAGTTCATGCTCGTCTCGGACGCCCTGCGCCGGATCGGCCGCTCGGACGCCTCGGAGCTGGCCACGTTCCCCGCCGGGCAGGTCATCGGCCTGACCAACCAGGTGCGCTCGACGAAGGACGTGGTGTTCGGGCTCGTGGAGGAGTACGCGGAGGCCCTGGAACGCCTCGACCGCATCACCCGGGACTGATCGTCCGGCTGTTGCCGTGGGCACGTGCCGGTCCTGTACGTGCCGTACCACCTCGACGAGCACCAGCCCGAGCTCAACGTGCCGCTGCCCGACGGCGTGCCCGTCGCCGAATTCACCGTGGAGCTGCCCGGCCGGGACGTCTGGTCCCGCCTCGGGCGGCTCTACGACGCCGTCGCCGCCACCGTCGAGCGGACCGTGCGGGCGGGGGAGCGGCCGGTCGTGGTCTCCGGCGACTGCACGCTGTCGATCGGCATGACGGCGGGCCTGCAACGGGCCGGGCTCGACCCCTCGATCGTCTGGATCGACGCCCACGGCGACCTCCAGACGCTGGAGACGACCACGTCCGGCTGCCTCGGCGGCATGGCGCTGCGCTTCCTGCTCGGCTACCGCTCCCGCGACGTGGCCGACCGCCTGGCCCTGCGCCCGCCGCCGGAGGAGCGCGTGCTGCTCGCCGCGCTCAACCTCGCCTGCACGTGGCATCCGGGCCGGGACGATCCCGGCGGCGACCGCGAGCGCCTGGTGACGACGGTCCTCGGCGGCCTGCGGGACTGACTCCTTCCCGCAGGCCGCGGTTCTCCGCCGGCTCTGTCCCGGCTCTCCCTCGGCTCTCGGTCAGCCGAACATGCCGGGCACGTAGTCGCCCGCGGGCTGCTGGATGATGACGTTCACCCGGTTGAAGGTGTTGATCAGGGCGATCAGGCACACCAGCGCCCCGAGCTGCTCCTCGTCGTAGTGCTTGGCGGCGTTCGCCCAGACCTCGTCCGGGACGCCGCCGGCGCCGTCGGCGATGCGGGTGCCCTGCTCGGCCAGCTCCAGCGCGGCCCGCTCGGCCTCGGTGAACACCTTGGCCTCGCGCCAGGCGGCGACCAGGTTGAGCCGGATCGAGGTCTCACCGGCGTGCGCGGCGTCCTTGGTGTGCATGTCGGTGCAGAAGCCGCAGCCGTTGATCTGGCTGGCCCGGATCTTCACCAGCTCCTGCGTGGCGTGGGGCAGGCCCGAGTCCATGATGACCTTGTTGGTGCCGATGAGGTGCTTCATGACCTTGGCCGCGACCTGGTTCTCGAAGAGGTTGAGACGGGCTTCCATGACGCGCTCCTTGTCGTCGTCGACTGCTTCCACCTCTCGGACGGGGCAGCCGGACGGGACGTGACAGGAACGGATGTGACGTGCGTCTCTCCTCCCGGGGGAGTGGTCAGCGGCCTTCGTAGCGGGCCGGGCGCTTCTCGCGGAAGGCCCGGGTGCCCTCCTTGGCGTCCTCCGAGCCGATCACCGGCCAGCCCAGCTCGTCCGACACCTTCAGGGCCTCGGGCTCCGGCATGCCCAGGGTGTCCCGGTACGTCCGCAGAATGGCCTGGACCGCCAGCGGTCCGGAACCGGCGATGTCCGCCGCCAGCTCCCGGGCCGTCTCCAGCGCCCGCCCGTCCGGCACGACCCGGTTGACCAGCCCCATCGCCAGGGCCTCGGCGGCGGTCACGGAACGGCCGGTGAGCAGCAGGTCCATGGCGTGGCAGTACGGGATCTGGCGGGGCAGCCGGACCGCGCAGCCGCCCATGGGGAAGAGTGCGCGTTTGGCCTCGAACAGCCCCAGGGTGGCCGATTCCGCCACCACTCGCAGGTCCGTCCCGACCAGCAGCTCCGTGCCGCCGGCGACCGCGTATCCCTCGACCGCGCTGATGATCGGCTTTGTCGGCAAGTCCTCCCTCAGAAGCCCTTTCCAGTGAAAATTCGGGATCTGAGCGGCTCTTGCTTGAACCTCTGGATCGGTCGAGGGTTGGCCCATGGCCTTGAGGTCGGCCCCGGCGCAGAACGTGCCCTCCGCCCCGGTCAGGATCGCGACGCGGATCGAGGGCTCCGCCGACGCGTACGCCCACGCCGAGGCCAGCCCGATCAGCATGTCCGAGGAGAGGGCGTTGCGGGCCTCCGGCCGGTTCATCGTGACGGTCAGGACGTGGCCGTCGCGTTCCACCCGGCAGTGCGGGGTGCTGATCGGCAGAAGCTCCATGTACGCCTCCCAAGTCCCAGAAGCTACTGAATCAAGCGCTTGCTACGAACTTTACCCGCGGGATACGCTCCCCACAGCAAACGAGAACAAGTTCCTGTTTTGCTACGCCTGAGCTGAGGAGATCAGATGGGCACGCTCGGTTTCTGGAGGCTGGCGCAGGCGGATCCCGAGTGGATCGCGGCCGTCGACCCCGACGGCACGGAGCACCGCGCGGGTGACCTCCTGGCCCGTTCGAACCGCCTCGTCCACGGGTTACGCGAGCTCGGCCTGGAGCCGGGCGACGGGATCTGCGGCCTGGTCCCGAACGGCGCGGACGGCCTCGTCCTCTACCTGGCCGCGCTCCAGGCCGGCTGGTACTACACGCCGATCAACTGGCACCTCACCGGCCCGGAGATCGGCTACATCGTGTCCGACAGCGAGGCCAAGGCGTTCTTCGTCCACCCCCGCTTCCTCCAGGAGGGCGCCAGGGGAGCCGAGGCGATCGAGCCGCACCGCCGCTTCCTCCTCGGGGACGGCGGCGGGGACGGCGGCCAGGACGGCTTCCGCCCGGCGGGCGAGCTGACCGCCGGGCAACCGGACACCGCGCCGCCCGGCCGCACGGCCGGCGCCACCATGCACTACACCTCGGGCACCACCGGCCGGCCCAAGGGCGTCCGGCGCACGCTGAGCGGCCTCGACCCCGACGACGGCGCCGAGCTGATGACCTTCCTGCTCGGCCTGTTCGGCATCACGGCCGGACCGCCCAACGCGCACCTGGTCACCTCGCCCAGCTACCACACCGCCGTCACCCAGTTCGGCGGCAGCGCCCTGCACATGGGCCACACCCTCGTCTACATGGACAGATGGGACGCCGAGGAGACGCTCCGGCTGTGCGAGCGTTACCGCGTCACGAACTCCCACATGGTCCCCACGCACTTCAAGCGCCTGCTCGCGCTCCCCGAGGCCACCAGGGCCAAGTACGACCTGTCCTCGCTCAAGTGGATGATCCACGCCGCCGCCCCCTGCCCGGTCCCGGTCAAATGGGCGATGTTCGAGTGGTGGGGCGACTGCATCTACGAGTACTACGCGGCCACCGAGGGCGGCGGCACCCTGGCCACGCCCGAGGGCTGGAAGGCGCACCCGGGCACGGTCGGCTCCGCCTGGCCGATCAGCGAGCTGCTGATCGCGGACGACGAGGGCGAACCCGTACCGACCGGCACCCCCGGGACGATCTACATGAAGATGATGGGCGTGCCCTTCGAGTACAAGGGCGACCCCGACAAGACCGCCGCGAACCGGCTCAAGGACTACTTCACGGTCGGCGACATCGGATACCTGGACGAGGACGGCTTCCTCTTCCTCTGCGACCGCAAGGCCGACATGATCATCTCCGGCGGGACGAACATCTACCCGGCCGAGATCGAGAACGAGCTCATGGTCCACCCCAAGGTCGCCGACGTGGCCGTGTTCGGCATCCCGGACGACGACTGGGGCGAGCAGATCAAGGCCGTCGTCGAGCCCGCGCCGGGCGTCGCGCCGGGTCCCGAGCTCGCGGCCGAGCTGATCGCCTCGCTGGAGGGCCGCCTGGCCCGGATGAAGTGGCCCAAGAGCGTCGACTTCATCGCCGAGATGCCCCGCGAGCCCAACGGCAAGCTGCTCAAGCGCAAGCTCCGCGCACCGTACTGGGAGGGTCACGACCGTGCCATCTGACGATCCGCTGGTCGCCCAGCACGTCCTGGAGTTCCCCGGCGGCTACACCCGCACGACCGGGCCGGTGATCGGGCGCTTCCTCACCGAGTTGCGCGGCCGCCGCATCGTCGGAGTGCGCACGAAAGAGGGCAAGGTGCTCGTGCCGCCCCTCGAATACGACCCCGCCACCGGCGACCCGGTCACCTCCGAGTATGTCGAGGTCGGCCCGGCCGGCACGGTGACCTCCTGGGCCTGGGTGCCCGAGCCCCTGCAGAACCATCCGCTCGACCGGCCCTTCGCCTGGGCCACGATCCTGCTGGACGGCGCCGACACCGCCCTCGTGCACGCCGTCGCCGCCGACGACCCCAAGGCGCTGTCGAAGGGCTCCCGGGTCTGGCCGGTGTGGCGCGACCGGCCCACGGGCCACATCACCGACATCGCCCACTTCGCGCCCGAGGTCACGAAGATCGTGTCCAACGTGCGGGCCGAGTACCGCCTCCAGGCGGGCGGCTCGCTCCGCGTCTTCCTGGAGGGCGTCGAGCGCGGCGTCTTCCTCGGCGGACGTTGCGAGCAGTGCGACCAGGTGTACGTGCCGTACCGGATGTCCTGCCCCCAGTGCGGAGGTCTCATCCCGGAGACGCTCGAACTCCCCGACACCGGGACGATCACCACGTTCGCCATCAACAACCTGCCGGATCCGCGCGCGCCGGAAGTGCCGTTCGTCTCCGCCTACATCCTGCTCGACAACGCCGACATCCCCATGATCGCCCTGATCGGCGACGTACCCGCGCACGAGGTGCGCCAGGGCATGCGGGTCAGGGCCGTCTGGGTGCCCGAGGAGGAGCGGAGCAAGTCCATGGCGAACATCCGCTGGTTCGCCCCCACCGGCGAGCCCGACGTGGAGCTGTCATGAGAGAGGTCGCGATCGTCGCGTTCGCGCAGACCGTCCACACCGACCACGACACCGGGCTCACCGAGCCCGAGCTGATCCTGCCGGTGATCAGCGAGGTCAAGGAGCGGACCGGGCTGACCAGGTTCGGCTTCACCTGCTCGGGGAGCTGCGACTACCTGGCCGGGGCGCCGTTCTCGTTCGTCAGCGCCCTGGACGCGCTCGGCGCCTGGCCGCCCGTCTCCGAGAGCCACGTCGAGATGGACGGCGCCTGGGCCCTGTACGAGGCGTGGGTCCGCCTCCAGCACGGCGACATCGACTCGGCCCTGGTCTACGGCTTCGGCAAGTCGTCGCTCGGCGACCTGCGCACCATCATGACCCTCCAGCTCGACCCCTACTACCTGGAACCCCTCGGCCTCGACCAGCTCTCCCTGGCCGCACTCCAGGCGAACGCGCTCGACGCGGACAGGAAACAGCTCGACGAGATCGTCCGCAGGTCCAGGGCGGACGGCAGGAGCAACCCGTACGCGCTCGACCTGCCCGAACCGGACGGCGAGGAAGTCGCGGTCGAACCCCTCAGGAAGACGGACGTGCCGCCCGTCACGGACGGCGCGGCGGCGATCGTGCTGGCCACGGCGGAACTGGCCGGACGGCTCACCAGCCGCCCCGCGTTCGTCAAGGGCATCGCCCACCGCATCGAGCCCCATTACCTGGGCACGCGGGACCTGGCCAGGTCGGTCTCCGCGGCCGACGCCGCACGGGCCGCCGGCGTCGGCAAGGGCCCGGTCGAGGTGGCCGAGCTGCACGCCCAGTTCCCGCACGAGGAGCTCATCCTGCGCGAGGCGCTCGAACTGGGCGGCGACACGCTGATCAACCCGTCCGGCGGCCCGCTCGCCGCCAACCCCGTCATGGCCACGGGGCTCATCCGCATCGGCGAGGCCGCGCGGCGCATCCTCGACGGCGGCGCGAGCCGCACCGTCGGGCACGCCGCCGGCGGCCCCTGCCTGCAGCACAACCTCGTCACGGTCCTGGAGGCGTGAATCATGGGCAACCGCTGCGCGGTGATCGGGGTCGGGCAGACGCACTACACCACCAAGCGCAGGGACGTCTCCATCGCGGGCCTGGTCCGCGAGGCGGCGCTGCGGGCCCTGGAGGACGCCGGGCTGACGTTCAAGGACATCGACGCCGTCGTGGTCGGCAAGGCGCCCGACCTGTTCGAGGGCGTGATGATGCCCGAGGCGTACCTCGCCGACGCGCTCGGCGCGGCGGGCAAGCCGATGATGCGGGTGCACACCGCGGGCAGCGTCGGCGGCTCGACGGCGCTGGTCGGCGCGAGCCTGATCCAGGGCGGCGTGCACGAGCGGGTGCTCGTGGTGGCCTTCGAGAAGCAGTCGGAGTCCAACGCCACCTGGGCGCTGTCCACGCACCTGCCCTTCAGCGCGTCGCTCGTGGTCGGCGCGGGCGGCTACTTCGCGCCGCACATCCGCGAGTACATGCGCAGGTCCGGCGCGCCCGGCCACATCGGCACGCTGGTCGCCGTCAAGGACCGGCTCAACGCCCTGAAGAACCCCTACGCCCACCTCAGGATCCCCGGCATCGACCAGAAGATGGTCGAGTCCACGCCGATGCTCTGGGAGCCGATCCGCTACCTGGAGACCTGCCCGTCCAGCGACGGCGCGTGCGCGATGGTCCTGGCCGCCGAGCACAAGGTCACCGGCACCCCCGCCTGGGTGCACGGCACCGCCATGCGCTCGGAGCCCATCTTCCGGGCCGGCCGCGACACCGTCAGCCCTCAGGGCGGCAAGGACTGCGCCGCCGACGTCTACCGCCAGGCCGGCGTCACCGACCCGCGCCGCGAGATCGACGTGGCCGAGGTGTACGTGCCCTTCTCCTGGTACGAGCCGATGTGGCTGGAGAACCTGGGATTCGCGGCGGAGGGCGAGGGCTGGAAGCTGACCGAGTCCGGCGCCACGGCCCTCGACGGCGACATCCCGTGGAACGCCTCCGGCGGCGTGCTGTCCAGCAACCCGATCGGGGCCTCGGGGTTGATCAGGTTCGCCGAGGCCGCGCTCCAGGTGCGCGGCCAGGCCGGCGAGCACCAGGTGGACGGCGCCCGCACGGCGCTCGGCCACGCCTACGGCGGCGGAGCCCAGTTCTTCGCGATGTGGATCGTCGGACGGGAGAGACCCTGATGGAGTTCAACCACGCGGACCTGTTCGAAGCACTCGCCGACGTGATCGGGGACCGCACCGCCGTCATCTGCGGCGACCGGCGGCGCACCTACGCCGAGCTGGACGCCGAGGCCAACCGGCTCGCCCACTACCTCGCCGACCTCGGCGTCCGGCCGGGCCAGCACGTCGGGCTGCACCTGTACAACGGCGTGGAGTACCTGGCCGGGCTGCTGGCCGCGCTCAAGATCCGGGCCGTGCCGATCAACGTCAACTACCGGTACGTCGAGGCCGAGCTGCTCTACCTCTACCAGGACGCCGACCTGCGCGCGCTGGTCTACGACGTCGAGTTCGACCCCCGCGTGGCCGCCGTCGCGCACCAGGCGCCGCTGCTGGAGCACCTGATCGCGGTCGGCGGCGAGTCGTCGATCGCCTCGGCGGTGCCGTACGAGGCGGCGCTGGAGCGCGGCAATCCGGAACGCGGCTTCGCCCCGCGCACCGGCCAGGACGTCTACATCATCTACACCGGCGGCACCACCGGCATGCCCAAGGGCGCGATGTGGCACGTCGAGGACCTGTTCATGGCCTTCGGCGGCGGCAACCCGTACGGCGACCCGCGCACCACCCCGCAGGAGGTGATCGACGAGGCCGTCAAGGCCACGCCCATGATCATGATGGCCACCTCGCCGCTCATGCACGGCGCCGCGCAGATGGCCACCTTCATCAGCTGGTGGGCGGGCGGGACGATGGTGCTCGTCCCCAAGTTCGACGCGGGGGAGGTGTGGCGGGCGGTCGAGCGCGAGCGCGTGCTGACCATGAGCATCACGGGCGACGCCATGGCCAGGCCGCTGGCCGAGGCGCTGGAGACGGGCACGTACGACCTGTCGTCGCTGTTCGTCGTCAGCTCGACCGGCGCGATCCTGAGCGGCGCGGTCCGCGACCGGCTCCAGGGCCTGCTGCCCGACGTCATGATCGTGGACAGCTTCGGCTCGACGGAGTCCGGCTACACCGCCTCCGCGCTGCCCGGCTCCACGCCCGAGACCGGGCTGCGCTACCAGCCCAACCCGTCGGCCAGGATCAGCGTCCTGGACGAGCGGGGACGTCCCGTTCCGCCGGGTTCGGGGCAGATGGGGACGGTGGCCAGGTCCGGGCGGGTGGCGTTCGGCTACTACAACGACCCGGACAAGTCGGCGCGCACGTTCGTCACCGACCCCGACGGCACCCGCTGGCTGCTCACCGGCGACCTGGCGACCGTGGACGCCGACGGCACCGTGCACGTGTTCGGCCGCGGCTCGCAGTGCATCAACACCGGCGGCGAGAAGGTCTTCCCCGAGGAGGTCGAGGCCGTGCTCAAGGGCCATCCGGCGGTGTTCGACGCGGTGGTGACCGGCGTGCCGGACGACCGGTGGGGGAGCAGGGTGGCGGCCGTGGTCGAGCCGCGTCCCGGCGTCGAGGTGACCGCCGCCGAGCTGGACGTTCACTGCCGGGCGTCGTTGTCGGGGTACAAGGTGCCGCGTTCGTACGCGTTCGTGAAGGAGATGGTCCGCTCGCCCGCCGGCAAGGCCGACTACCGCTGGGCCAGACAAACCGCCGAAGCCGCCACCCCCTGACCACCCGGTCGTCGCTCGTGGGCTCCGGCCGCGCGGTGGCTAGGTCGTGCGTAGTTCGGCCTCCACCTGGGCCGCCTCCTCGCGCCTGCCGGACTTCTCCAGCAGCCGCAGCCGGCCGCGCAGCACGTCGCGCAGCAGCTCGGTGAGCTCGCCGTTCCCGCCGTTCGGGGCGGTGGCACCGGCCGTCAGGAGGCCGCGCAGCAGGCCGTGCGCGACCCGGAGCGCGGTGTCGGCCGCGTCGTCCCTGCCCAGCTCCTGCTGGCAGAAGCCGAGCCGGGCGTGGGCGACGGCGGCGGCCGGCTCGTCGTCGATGACCTGGGCGCCGCGATGGAAGACCAGGCTCGCCTCCAGCGCCCGGCCCGACTCCATCAGCGCGTCGCCCAGCATGAGCAGCGCGCGGGACAGGATGCCGCCGAGCAGGGGGTTCGCGGGGGCGTGGCGTTCGAGCACGGCGACGGCCCCGCGCAGCGGCCCCACCGCCGCCGCCGGCTGCTCGCGCAGCCGGAGCGCGGCGGCCAGCGTCAGCCCGGCCCCCGCCCGGCTGACGTGCAGCGCCTCGGCGTTCATGCCCGTGGTCAGCAGCTCGTCGTAGATCGCGATGGCCTCGCGGGCCCGCTGCTCGGCCTCCGCAGCCGCGCCGGGCCGCAGCAGGGGCAGCAGCTCCGAGCTCTGCGCCAGCGAATCGGCCAGGATCGCCCGGTACGTCAGCTCGCCCGGCGACCGCCTGGCCAGCCGGATCAGCTCCTCGGCCAGCGCGCCCGCCTCCCGCGCCTCGCCCAGCATCATGTGGCACCTGACCAGGCGCTGGGTGGCCAGGGCATGCCTGAGCGTGCGCGGCGGCAGGCCGGTGACGGCGATCCTGGCGTACTCGGCGGCCTCCTCGGGACGCCCGGCGGCCAGCAGGTCGTCGGCGACCGTCCCGGCCACCTCGGCCGCCGCCGCGGGCCGGGCGAGCCGGACGTGCAGGCGCATGGCCTCCACCAGGTGGGCCAGCGCCTCCTGCGTCCGGCCGGCCGCGCGCAGCACCTGCCCGCGCACCTGGATCGCCTGCGCGCGCACGCCGAGCAGCCCGGACTCGCCGCCCCGCGCCTCCGCGGCGCGTTCCTGCTCGGCCAGCGACCAGGTCACCGCCTCCAGCGCGGCCTGCGGACGGTCGAGGGCGGCCAGAGCGGCCCCGAGCTGGGCGTACGTGGCGGCGGCGACGGCGGGCTCGTCCAGCTCGTCGCAGAGGTCGGCGGCGCGTTCCGAGTGGGCCAGCGCCTCCACCGGCCGACCGGCCTCCAACAGCCTGACCGCGTACCTGTTCAGCGTGTCGGCCAGCGCCCTCCCGTCCTCGGACAACAGGTCCACGGCCTGCTCAAGGACGGTCAGGTCGGCGTCGCCGAGCGCGGCCAGCGCCAGGCCCAGGGAGTGCCGGTGGCGGGCGTCGAACGCGGCCAGCCCCTTGAGGACGCGTACGGCCGGAGCCGCCGTCGCGCCGCCGAGCATGAGGCAGTGGCCGAACCGCTCGTGCAGCAGCGGGTTCTCGCTGACCGGGGCCTCGCGCTCCAACGCCTCGGCGAACGCCGTCAGCAGCGGCAGCAGCCTGGCGGCCGTCCTCGGGGTGGCCGCGCCCAGGTGGGCGGACAGCTCGTCCACGGCCGTGGTGAGCACGTCGGGGTGCGGCAGCGGGCGTACCCGGAGGATCTGGGCGTACAGGTCGGTTCCGGCGGACGGGCCGTGGCCGGTCACGCGGAGCCGGGCCAGGCGGGCCAGCGCTCGGACGTGCACGCCGGCCAGGTCCCGGGTGAGCGGGCCCTCCTCGGTCATCAGGGCGACGCCTTTGGCCAGCTCGGCGGCGGCGAGGTCGCGTTCGTCCAGGTCGGCGTGGCACAGGCCGCTGAGCTCCAGGCAGGTGGCGGTGAGCAGACGGGTGCGCTCGGGCGGCTCGGGCACGAGGATGTCCAGGGCGCGGGTCACCGATTGGAGCGCTCCTGCCACGTTCCCGGCGGCCAGCCGGAGGCCCGCGTGCAGCCGCAGCGCGCCCGCGAGCACGACCGGGGACTCCAGCCGCTCGGCCACCAGCCCCTCGCACACCGCGACCAGCCGCTCCGCCTCGCCGTCGGCGACCTCCAGGCGGCCCGTGGCCTCCAGCGCCACGACCTCCAGGACGAGCAGCTTGGCCAGCTCCTGCTGCACCACGAAGCTGACCTCGGCCTGCGGCCCACACGCCTCAACGGCACCCCGCAGATACGGCACCGCCTCCGAATACCGCCCCAACCCCACAAGCGCCCGCCCAACCGCCCCCACAACGGCCCCACCCACAACGGCCCCACCCACAACGGCCCCACCCACAACGGCCCCACCCACAACGGCCCCACCCGCGACCGCCCTACCGACTCCAGCCCCCTGGGTGCTCCCGTCGCCCACACCGGAGCTGCCCAGGCCCGCGCCGCTCACGCCCGCGCCACCCGCGCCGTTCGCGTCATTCCCGTCGCCGGGGTCGTCAGGTGTCGCGTGGCGTCGTAGCAGGTCGGCGGCCTGGGTTGCGAGGCGGAGGGCGTCGCGGGCGCGTCCGGTCTCGGCCCAGGCGCGTGCCAGCGCTGCCTGGGCGGCGGCGTACGCTTGCACCCGCGCGGCTTGCGGCCCGTCCGGAGTTTGCGGCCTGTCCGCGGCCTGTGGCCTGTCTGCGGTTCGCGGACCGTTCGCGGGCGGCGGTCCGGCGGGGACTTGCGGGTCTTCCGCGACCCCAGGTCCGCCTATGGCCGGGGGGCCTTCCAAGACTCCACGGCCGCCCATGACCTGTGGCCCCTCCAGGACCGCAACGTCGTCGGCGAAGGCGGGGCTGTCCGTGGGGTCCAGGGCGGCGCGGCGTTCGATCAGGGTTCGTTCGGCTCTGGCCACGTCGGGCGGCGGGGTGATCAGGGTGGTCATCCAGGGCTGTTCGGGTTCTCCGGCGGCGGCGGTGGGGTCGGCCGTCGACTCCTGCCAGGCTCGGATCTCCTCCCGGTGTCGCCGGTAGGACGCGTCTTGAGTGCCCAGGGCGTCGTACAGAGCGACTGCCGCCTCCGCATGGGCTCGGGCGTCGGCGGGGCGGTCGAGTTCGGCGAGGCAGAGGGCGAGCAGGTGTCTGGAGCGAGCCCTGACGGCCCTGTGCCGTTCGTCCAGTTCGGAGGCGAGGATCGCGGCGTCCTGGAGCGGGTCGAGCGCGTCGCGGGGGCGCGCGTCGGTCAGCAGCAGTTCGCCCAGGTCGAGGAGCTGGACGGTCAGGGCCGGGCGGTGCTCGTCGGGTTCGAGCGCGACCAGCGAGCGCAGGTTCCGCACCGCCTCGGCGGCGAACCGCTCGGCCTGGTCCAGGTCGTCCAGCTCGCGGTGCAGCCCGGCCAGCAGGCCCGCGGCCTCGGCCAGCATCAGCCGCAGGCCCGGCTCCTCGTCCGCCAGGCCGCGCAGCCGTACGACGGCCTCTGCGGCGGGAGCGACGGCCTCGGCCGCCCTGCCGTGTTCACCGAGCCACCCGGCCAGCAGGCACAACCGCTGAGCCAGATCCCTGTCGGTCGGCGCCGCGCCCGCTACGGCGGCGGTGGCCGCGACGGCAAGACAGGCGGCCAACTCGGGCAACGTCCCCGGCTCGGGGCCGGGGAAGGCGAATGGCGGGACAGGCGCGGGCACCCGCCTGATGCCGCCCGGCATGACGGGTGGTCCGGCCTCGGGTGTGGTGGGCTGTTCGGAGCTGGGTGACGGGGGTTGTGCGGTGGTGGGCGCGGGGGGCTGGGGCGAGTGAGCGAGGGTGGGGCTTGTGGGGGAGGCGTGCGCTGTGAGGACGTCGGTCAGGGCTGCGGCGACCTCGCCGGCACCGCCCGCGGCCGCGAACGCCTCCACCGCCTCGGCCGTCCGCCCCGAGTCCAGCAGCGCGCACGCCAGATTGTGGTACGCCTGCCCGGCCCGTCCCGCGTACCGGGGGTCGTCCTCGGCCAGGATGCGGAACCGGGTGGCCGCCTCCTGGGCGGGCCTGAGCGCGCTGCCGGGCTCGCCCGCGAGCAGCAGGCACGCCCCCAGGACGAACAGCGCCTCCGCCTGCCCGGCCGCCTCCTCGTACGGGGGAGCGGCCGCGAAGATCTCCACGGCCTCGGCGGCGGCCACCACCGCCTCACCCACCCGGCCCACGGCCGACAACCGGGACGACAGCCGGGCCAGCGCCCCCGCCAGCGCGGTCCGCCTGCCGCCTGCACGGAAGTGCCGTACGGCCAGCTCGGCCAGCGTCACCTCAAGGGCCCGCAACCCGAGCGGCGGCCCAGCCCGGGAAGCGCCCCACCAATCCCCTCGGGAATCGATCTGCGCACCCACCTGCGGTTCGAAGGGCAGCGCGGCCACCGCCGCGGTCGTCGCCCGGTCGGCCGGCAGTCGCGTGAGCGCGGCGTTCAGCAGGTCGCCGAGCCGGGTGGCCGGGTTCGCCGCCGCCTCCGCGACCAGCGCCCCGATCCTGGACGTCACCAGCGAACGCAGCGCCCGCCCCACCTCCGCCCGCTCCGCGCCCAGGCGGAGCACGTCGAGCAGGCGTGCCAGGTGCCCGGCCGTCCGCCGCTCGTGGTCGTGCACGGCCAGAACCAGCGCGTCCAGGCCCTCGGTCTCGGCGAGCGCCTGCTCGGCCACCAGGTCCGGCCCGAGCGGGCACAGCCGGTCCACGCCGGGGAAGACGCGTCCCAGCCAGTCGGCGACGACCGCCGCGGCCTGCGGGTCGCCGTGCAGGGCGGGCACGGCCGACAGCAGGCCGGGCAGCTCGGCGGGGGTGGGGGCGGTGAGCGTGAGCAGGGCGACGGACTGCCGGGCGGTGGTCTCGTCCACCTGGGCGCGGCCGGCGGGCCAGACGGTGGCCCACTGGTCGCGTTCGCGGTCGAGGAAGCGGCTGAGCAGCTCCTCGCCGACGGTCACCGTCGCGCGCGTCCGGGTTCCGCTCCGGCCGCCGGGACGGAAGGCGTTCCAGGACGTCCCGGGGCGGGGCTCGGGCGCCGTCCGGTAGGGCGGGGCGCCGATCCCGCCGCCGGGCAGGGCGTCCGGGACGGTGGGCGCGGGCAGGACCTCCGTCTCGCCGCCGCGCAGCCGCAGCAGGGCCGCCAGGTGGACGCGGAGCGGCAGGCCGTACTCGGGGTCGTCCAGGCGCGGGGGCGTGGGGAGCGCGGCCCGGCTCGGCGCGAACGCCTTCATCGCCGTGAACGCGTGCTCGGTGCGCTCGTTCAGGGTGAGCGGGTGCTGGTTGAGCTGCACGGTCGTGGTGTTGAGCCGGCGCAGCCAGCCGCCCGCCGCCGTGTCCAGCCGCCGCCACCACTCCGCCTCGCCGGGCTCGCGGGCCAGCAGCAACACCCGTACGCGGGGGTTGTGCCCGTGCTTGGCCAGCCGCCGTACCAGCTCGCCCACCAGCGGAGCGGACGGCTCCGGCGACTCCACGACCACCAGCGAGGGCCGCACCGCCTCCAAGGACACCGCCGCGCGCCCGGACAGGGCGGCGAGCGCGGCGTCCAGGGCCAGGAAACCGGCGTCCCAGCCTGCTTCCCGCAGTTCCTCGCACAGCTCCCCGGCCAGCCGGGTACGGCCCGTGCCGCTCCGCCCGGTCACCACCGCGACCGACAGCGCGGCCGGCTCCCCGGCCCAGGCCCGCAGGGCGGCGAGCTGCCCGTCCCGCCCGGAGTACGGCACCACGGCGTGCCGCGGCAGCAGCAGCCGCCAGTCCGGGCAGTCGGACGGCAACGGCTCCCGCGCCGGCAGCAGCAGCCCGGACAGGACCACCCGCCCGTCACCGGCGGAAACGCTCTCCAGCGGGCCCGGCGCAGCACCGGTCAGCTCGCGGAACCGGTCGTCGCGCAGCAGCACGCCCACGGGCACCGCGTCGAGCCGCCCCCGGGCGTGCCCGGCGGCCGAGGCCGTGACGACGGCGGCGACCTGCCCGGCGGGCTCGGCCAGCAGCGCGGCTCCGGTCAGGCCCGCCCACACCTCCAACGGAGGCGGCGGGCCGGGCACGTCCATGCTGAGCGTCCGCGACGCCGGGCCCGTGGGGGCGGCGGCGGTTCCGGACAGCACCCGGACGTCCCTGAACCCCGACCGCCGCAGCGCCCGCGGGAACCCCATGGCCAGGCACGGCACCCCTTCTCCGGACAAGGCGGCCCACCGAAGGTGCCCGATGCCGGGCACGTCGGCCCAGGGCGGTCCGGGCACCCGCAGCAGCACCGCGCCGTGCCCGCGCCAGACCTGCTCGGCCGCCGCCCACCGGGACGACCACGGCGGGCGCACCTGGCAGGGCGCGCCGGGATCCACCGCGAGGGACGCGGTCAGCACGAGGTCCGTGCCGATCACATGGCCGGTCCCGGTCACGCCGACCACGTCGTCGTGACCCGAGTAGACCTCGACGACTCGTTCGAGGCCGAGGCGGTGCGGTGGCGCGTCCATGGGTCCGCCTAGCTGCTACGTCCCGGCTTTTCGTCCCCCGATCGATCTCACTATCGCATTAAGAGCGGGAAATTTCGCGGCTTGTCATGCCTTCTCGGTTGTGAGCCATGCGGCCAGCCCGAGGTAGACCAGGCCGCTGCCCACGTCGAGCCGCCGCCGCGCCCGTACGGACCCGCGCAGCCGTCCGGCCAGCGTGGACGACAGCAGTGCGTACATGCCGTCGCTGGCCATCCCCAGCACCAGCCACAAACCGCCGAGCATCAGGATCTGCGGTCCCACCGGCCCCGCCGACGGGACGGTGAACAGCGGCAGGAAGGTCAGGAAGAACACGGCCGTCTTCGGATTGAGCACGTTGACCACGAACCCCTCCCAGAACAGCCGCCGCCTGGACTGCACCTGCAGCTCGACGACCTCCTCGGACTCCCCGCCGCGCTTCATCAGCTTGCGCAGGCCGAGCCAGAGCAGGTACGCCACGCCCACGTACTTGACGACCGTGAACGCGGTCGCCGAGGCCGCGATCAGCGCGCTGAGGCCGAGGGCCGCCGCGCCGATGTGGACCAGCGAGCCGGCGTGCACGCCCAGCACCGAGACGAACCCGGCGGACCGGCCCTGGGAGACGCTGCGGGTGACGATGTAGAGCACCGCGGGGCCGGGGACCACGAGCAGTCCCAGCGTGGCCGCGCAGAACAGCGCGATATGCGTGATGTCCGGCATGTGCTCATCGTAAGGACGCCGTCAACGGCTTTCGCCGGTGGGCGGCAGGCTCGCGCCGAGCGCTTCGAGCAGGGCGCCGGTGGCCGGCGGGTGCGGCGGATCGCCGTAGACGGCGGCGTACACGTGCCTGGTGGAGCCGGGCACCTGGGCCGCCGCGACGTCGGGGTTGCGGTGGGCGCTGAGCGCCAGGCCGGGCAGCACGGTCAGGCCCATGCCGGCCGCCACGAGCGCCTGCACGGCCACGATGTCGTCGCTGGTGAAGGAGATGCGCGGCTCGAACCCGGCCTTGGCGCAGATGTCGAGCAGGTGGCTGCGGCAGCGGTCGCAGCCGGCGATCCAGGGGGAGTCGGCGTGGTCGGCCAGCTGGCCGCCCGGCTCGGGGGAGACCAGGTAGCTGGGGTCGTCGAGGAGGTGGATCAGGTGCAGGCCGGCGTCCTCGGGGGCGGTGTCGTCGTACCGGAACATGACGGCGACGTCGACCCGGCCGGCGTGCAGCAGCCTGAGGGCCTCGGGCGGCTCGGTCTCGGTGAGCTCCAGCCGCAGCCCGGGATGGGCGGCCGCCAGGCGGCGGACGGCGGACGGGATGAACGTGCCGAGCGCCGACGGGAAGGCGGCCAGCCGCACGCGGCCCTCGCGCAGGCCCACGTGGGCGGCCAGCTCCTCGGCGGTGGCGTCGATCCGGCCGATGATGTCGGCGGCGCGGTCGGCCAGCAGCCGGCCCGCCTCGGTCAGCCGGATGCCGCGCCCCACCCGCTGGACGAGCTTGGCGCCGGTCTCGGCCTCCAGCCGGGCCAGGTGGTGGCTGATGGACGGCTGGGAATAGTGGAGCTCCTTGGCGGCCGCGGTGAGCGACCCCTTGCGGGCCACCGCGACGAGGACGCGGAGCCGGGCGACGTCGAGCATTCATCAATCGTATCTATCAATAGGCCAGAAGACTTCTGTTGGACCTATCGATCGCCATGGGTCACCGTAGATAGGGAGGACAAATTGCCACATTTTCCCTAGGGGGACACCGTGAACATGGTCGCGACCACCACCAGGCCAGGGCTCGACGTTCTGGTGTCCGGCATCTCCGAGATCGTGGCCAGGAAGCTCGGCGCCCGCGAGACCGCCTTCGCCGTCGCCGACCTGCTGCGCGACCGGCTGCCCGGCATGGACATCCTCACGCCCGAGGAACGCCTCGGCACGCCCGACCGCTATACCTCCCACCTGCTGCACGCCCAGGACGAGTTCTCGATCGTGGCCGTCGTGTGGCGTCCCGGCCAGTACACGGTCATCCACGACCACGTGTCGTGGTGCACGTTCGGCATCCTCAGCGGCATCGAGCACGAGACGCTCTACCGCGACATGGGCGACCACCTGCTGGAGATCGGACGCGCCGACAACCGGCCGGGCGAGGTCAGCGGCTTCGCCCCGCCCGGCGACATCCACATGGTGCTCAACACCAGCGACGAGGTCGGGGTGTCGCTGCACGTGTACGGCGCCGACGTCGGCAAGCTGGGCAGCAGCGTGCGCCGCGTCTACGAGCTGCCGGTGCGCTGAGCCCGCCTCACCTGATGCGGCCGTGGAGCAGCTCGACCAGGGTCTGGTGGGTCTGCTCGATCGGCCGCTCGGGGTAGAGGGCGCGGCGTTCGATGGCGACCGTCAGGACCATGCCGAACAGGGCGGTCGCCGCCGTCTCCACGTCGAGGTCGGCGCGGATCTCGCCACTGGCCGCCGCCCTGCGCAGCACGCCCGCGTACACGCCGAGCGCGCTCTCGCGCAGCCGCGCCACCGCCTCCTGCCAGGCGGTGCGCCACATCTCGGCCAGCAACACCCGGGCGAACGGGCCGTGCTCCTCGAAGAAGCGCAGCTGGCCGAGCACGACCGAGTCGAGGGCGGCCACACCGCTCTCGCCGGTGTCGGCGGCGGCCAGCGCGCCCGCCAGCCGCTCGATCGAGTGCTCCAGCAGCGCGGAGAACAGGCCCTCCTTGCTGCCGAAGTTGTAGAACACGGTGCCCTTGGCCACCCCGGCGCGCTCGGCGATCGCGTCGACCGTGGTGGCCGCGTAGCCCTGCTCGGCGATCAGCTCGACCGCCGCCGTGAACACCTTCGCCCGGGTGTCCTGCCTGCTCACAGCGACAGCTCGGGGTGCAGGCGCTTCATGGACCAGACGCGGCCCCGCTCCACCGCGAGGGTGGTCAGCGCGAGCCCGAGCACGAGGAATGCGGACAGCACGCCGCAAGCCTGCCACACCACGGTCAGATCGCCGCCACTGATCAGCCTGCGCAGCGCCGAGACGACCCAGCTCATCGGCAACCACGGCGAGATCGTCTGGAAGAACCCGGGCGAGGTCTCGATCGGGTACGTCCCCGCCGCCGAGGTGAGCTGGAGCATCAGCAGCGCCAGCCCCACCACCCGGCCGGGCGGCCCGAGCAGCGCGTTGACCGCCTGCACCACCGCCAGGAACGCGGCCGCCGCCAGCAGCAGCAGCCCGATCACCCCGAGCCAGTGGGCCGCCTCCAGGCCGAGCGCGAACCGCAGCACCGCCGCCAGCACGCCGACCTGGGCCGCGCCCAGCGCCACCGCGGGCAGCCAGCCGGCCAGCGCGATGCGCACCGCGCCCTGGGTCCCGGCCAGCCGCCGCTGGTTCAGCGGCTTGAGCACCATGAAGGTGATCATCGCGCCCACCCACAGCGCCAGCGGCAGGAAGAACGGCGCGAAGCCGGTGCCGTAGTTGGGGACCTCGTTGTCGACCGTCTTGGCCAGCCGCACCGGGTCGCTCATCACGTCGGCGCGGGCGGCCCGCTGCTGGGCGTCGTAGTCGGGGATCTTCTCCGCGCCCTCGCCGAGCCCGCCCGCCAGGTCCTTCGAGCCCTTGGCGAGCTGGTCCATGCCCTTGTCCACCTGGCCCGCACCGTCGTGCAGCCGGCCGACCCCGGTGCGCAGGGTGCTCGCGCCGTCGCTGAGCTTGACCAGCCCGCCGCCGAGCTGTCCGAGGCCGCTGGTCACCTGGGCCGAGCCGTCGTGCAGCTTGGCCGCGCCCTGGTAGAGGGTGCCCGCGCCGGTGCCGGCCTTGGCCAGGCTCGCGTCCACGGTCGCCGCGCCCGCGGCCAGCTTGGCCAGGCCGTCGTCCAGGGCGTTCACCTGGGTCCTGACCTGGTCGACCTTGGGGCCGATCTGCGGGGCCACGGCCGCGATCTTCCTGGCGTTCCTGGCCAGCTCGCGGGCCTGGGCGGACAGGGCGGAGGCGCCGCCCGTGCCGCCGGTGCCCGCCGAGCCGGCCTGCTCGGCGGCGCGTTCGGCGGCGTTCGCCGCGCTGCGCAGCAGGGAGCGCACCTCGGGGTCGGCGTCCGTGCCGAGGCGGTCGAGCGCGGCCTGGGCCTGGGTGGCGGCCTCGCGGGCGCTGCCCGCCGCGCGGGTCGCGCCGGCGCCCGTGCCGGAGCCGTCCGCCAGCCGGTCGGCGGCGTCGGCCACCTGCTCGGCGGCGTCGGCGACCTTCGGGCCCCACTCGTTCAGCACCGGCACGTACTTGTCGGCGAGCTGGTTGACCGCGCGCGTCTGGGTGTGGACCTGGTCGGCCGCCTTCCGGGTGCCCTTCCGCAGCTCGGAGGTGCCCTCGCTGCGGAGCTTGCGCAGGCCGTCGCGCAGCTCGCCGATGGCCTGCTGCGCCTTGCCGATGCCGCCGGTGACCTGGGCCGAGCCGTTCCGCAGCTTGCCGGTGGCGGTGTTGGCGCTGTTCAGGCCGACGGAGAGCTGCTGGGCGCCGTTCTCGGCGGTGCCGAGGCCGGAGTTGAGCCGGGAGACGCCGTCGCCGGCCTTGACCGCGCCGTCGTGCAGCTTGCCGGCGCCGTCGGCGGCCTCGGTGGTGGCGTCGTGGATGTCGCCGATCGAGACGAAGACCTTGTCGAAGTAGTCGTGGATGGCCGTGCGCTCGGCGGCGGCGCGCACCTCGTTGAAGACCGCGTCGGAGATGCTGCCGACGATGTAGCTGCGGCCGGTGTCCACGCGCAGGCCGAGCTGGGCGGGGGTGGGGGGCGTCGTGTCGTCGGACGGCGAGGCCAGGCGGGCGCTGAAGTCGGCGGGCACGGTGAGCGACAGGTAGTAGCTGCCGTCGGCGACCCCGTCGGCCGCCTGCCGGGGCGTGGCCTCGTGCCAGGCGAACGTCCGGCGCTCGCGCAGCTCGTCGGCCAGGTCCTGGCCCGCGTGCAGGGTCTTGCCGTCGACCGTGGCCGGGCGGTCCTCCATGACCAGCGCGACGGGGACCCGGTCGAGGTTGCCCTGGGGGTCCCAGAACGACCACAGGTACAGTCCGGCGTACAGCAGCGGCAGCACGATCACCGCCGCCAGCGCAGCCCGGGTCAACCGGGACCGCAGCATGCCCTTCATCACAGCTCCACGAGGTGGTCGTAGCGGGCGGGCGGGCGCACGCAGCTCGCGACCACGGCCGTGCCGAGGCCGGCGCCGAGGTCGCGCAGGAGGTCCCAGAGCGCTCGCACGCGGTCGTCGGGCAGGCCCGCGTCCACGTTGTCGGCGAGGATCACCGCGGGCTCGTCCAGCAGGGCCAGGGCGACGCCGAGGCGCACCTGCTGCTCGCGGTCCAGCTCGCTCACCGGCGTCGTGTCCGGCGCCGCGAGCCCCGCCCGCTTCAGGACTTCCTGGTACGGCTTGCGCCTGCGCTCGCGCAGGTGCTCCTTGACCGTCAGCGCTCTGTCGAGATCCGTCACACCGTCGACCAGCGCGAGCGCCGCCGCCTTGCGGATGGCCCGCGGCCTGGTGTGCCCGGCGACGGAGAGCGTGCCCGTCGTCGGCTTCATCCGCCCGGCCAGCGTGAGCAGCAGGCTCGTCCGCCCGCTGCCCGCCGGTCCGGCGACCGCCGTGAGCGTCCCGGGGCCCGCCTTCAGCGAGACCGTTGGGTACACCCCCTCGATCGACAAGCCCTCCGCGACGATCACCACAACCCCATCTCTTGAACTGACTGGTCAGTACAAAAGATTACCTCGTGATGCGGTGCGTCACACTGTGAGATACGCCTCGAACCGCTCGGCCAGCTCCTTCGGCCGCGACAGCATGACCATGTGACTGCCCCCGATCTCGTCGGGCATGACACCGAGCCGCTCCCGGACCACCCGCCGCATGAACTCGGGCGGGAAGAACCGGTCGTCCCGGCAGAGCAGGAACCGCGTCGGCACGTCGGGCCACGCCGCGCCCGGCCACGGCTCGACGGACGACTTCTCCGCCTGCGGACGCCCCCGGGACAACTCCTCCTGCGCCAGCTCCTCCGGGACGTCGTGCATGTACTCGGCGATCGTGTCCAGGCCCTCGGCGCCTCGGTAACCGGTGTTGGCCCACCACTCGCCCGGCGGCTCGCCCGGTGCCGGGATCATGGCTGTGACCAGCACGAGCAGCTTGACGGGCAGACGGTCGCAGACCAGCGGGGCGACGAAGCCGCCCCACGAGTGGGCCACCACGACCAGCTCGTCCGCCTCGCCGACGGCCCGCGCCACCGTGTCGGCGTAGTCGGCCAGCCCGGCCGACTCGTCCTCGATCGGCAGGTCGACGGCCACCGTGCGGTGGCCCCGGGCGCGCAGCTCGGCCTCGACCAGATGCCAGTCCCAGGCGGAGCTGCCGCCGCCGTGGATCAGCGCGAACGTCGCCATCCGCCTCACCTCCGCGCCGTCGTGCCGGAAACGCCCCGCGATGCCTCGCTCATGGCTGCTGCTCCCCTCGTCGTGTCCCTGTTCCCGACGCAGTATGGCGAGCGGCTGCGACAGAATTATCTCGCAACTTTTATTGCGCAATTTTCCTTTCGCATCTAGCGTGAAGGCATGGCAAGCTCCGATCGGCCCCGCGTCCAGGACGTCGGCACGCTCAAGGCGCTGGCGCACCCGCTGCGCATGAAGCTGTACCGCGCGCTCAAGGTCGCCGAGCTCGCGACCGCCTCGCAGCTCGCCGAGCAGGTGGACGAGGCGGTCTCCCTGGTCAGCTACCACCTGCGCAAGCTGGCCTCGCACGGCCTCATCGAGGAGGCGCAGGGCGGCCGGGGCGACGCCCGGGAGCGCTGGTGGCGGACGTCGGCGGAGAGCTTCTCCACCCGCAACTCCGACTTCCGCGACAGCCCCGAGGGCGTCGTGGTCCACCAGACCCTGTCCCGCCTGCACGCCCGTCAGCTCGCCGAGATGTACGACGGCTACCTCGACGCGCAGTGGGCCTGGAGCGAGGCCTGGCAGGACTCGTCCTTCGGGTCGGAGTTCCTGCTGTCGCTGACCGCGGAGGAGTTGCGCGACCTCAGGCAGGAGATCGACGACGTGGTCGTGAAGTGGACGGCCCGCGGCAGGGCGGCCGGCGAGGCGGGGGACACCGAGGGCCGCGAGAACGTGGCCGTGCACCTGTACGGGTTCCCGTTCACGACGTGAGGAGAGAGCAGGATGAATCCCGACTTATACCTACTTGTCGAGCAAGTGCGCGGGCAAGAGCTGCGCGCCGCCGCCCGGACACCCCGTCGGACAGCCCGGACGCACCCGGGGACGGTCGCCCGCGCCTGGGAACGACGGCTGGGCTGGGCCCTGGTGGAAACCGGCCTCCGCCTGGTCAGCCGCGGCACGACCAACCAGACACCACGCCTGGCGGACCACCACGCCTGACCCGCCCGGCCCAAGCCGCCAAGCCCCCGCCGCTTGAACCGCCGGGCGTTCTAAGCCGGAGCGGTTCCGTTCAACCCCTTCAGGACCGCGCGTTCGACCGGCGTCGGCGCGGTGCCGGTGAGGTCGAGCAGGCCGGTCGGCATCAGCGGCGGCTGGGCCATGAACCGCGGCACGCTGCCGCGATGCGGCTGGGCCGCGTGGATCAGGAACGGGTGGCACAGGAAGACGTCGCCGGGGGAGCCGGTGACGGTGACCTCCCGGCGCCCCTCGCTGAGCGGCACGGCCTCCCCGCACAGCGGGAACCATTCACGCCCTTCGTCCCCGGAATCGGCGAGCAGGGCGGGCACGTCCAGATGTGAGCCGACGCGTACCCGGGTGGGGGCGTCGTCGGGGCCGACCTCGGAGAACAGGAACAGCATGAGGAGGGCCCGGCCGCGCGAGCGCAGGTTCACCCGGTACTCGCCGGCGTCACCGGCGAAGCTCGCCTCCAGGTGCCAGCCGTCGTCCCCGGGCTCCTCGTCGCTGGGGAAACGCAGCGGGAAGGTGCCGAGGCCCATGGGCGCGGTCCACCGCCCGGCGCCCACGAGCTGGTCGTAGGCCTCGTGCAGCGCCTGCGTGTTGGCCGCCGCGCGGAACGGCGGGGTCGCGATCCAGCCCAGCCGCACCACCGGCCGGGTCCAGCTCGACGGGTCGTCGGGGTCGCAACCGCCGGCCGCCCACAGCTCGGCCCGGCACTGCTCGGCGGTCTCCCGGGGAACCGCGCCGGGAAGCCGGACGAACCCGTCCTCGACGAACGACTCGATCTGCTCGTCGGTCAACATGCGCAGCCCCTCCCGGCGATTTCCGCGGAACGTCGTGCAGTCTGACGAACGCCGGCCAGGAAGGGCAACGCAATTTCCGCCCGGGGGGCGAGAGGCGCGGCTCAGACGCCGAGCGCCGACGGCAGGCTCAGCTCCTGCAGGAACAGCGCCTCGGCGGTGGCCACCCGGCGCAGCTCCTCAAGGTCGACCCGCTCGTTGGGGGCGTGGATGGCGGCGTCCTCGTCCTCGGCGCCGAACAGCAGGATCTCGGCCGCCGGGTACTGCTTGAGCAGCGTCAGGGGCCGGGCATCGAGGCGTTCCTGGAGCGCGAGCTGCCCTGGCTGGCCCAGCGCGGCATCAAGACCATCGTCTCGATCGGCGGCGGCACCGT
>NZ_JBSFGJ010000112.1:0-24610 GCF_053596515.1 Nonomuraea sp. NPDC001684 | reverse complement strand
CTGGCGTTCCAGGCGGTTGAGTTCCTTGCGGAGCTCGCGTTCCTCCTTGGCCGACAGCCCGGTCTCCGGCTGCGCGCCGGACGACGCCGCGACCGGGGCCGGAGCACCGGACGCCGGGGCAGGCGCGCTGCCGATACGGGCGGTCACCGCCGTGCCGGCGCTGCGGCGTTCGAGATATTCGTCGACCCCGCCCGGCAGCATCACCAGCTTGCCGTCACCCAGCAGGGCCACGCACCGGTCGGTCACCCGCTCCAGGAAGTAGCGGTCGTGGCTCACCAGGATCAGCGTGCCCGGCCAGCCGTCCAGCAGGTCTTCGAGCTCGTTGAGCGTCTCGATGTCGAGGTCGTTGGTGGGCTCGTCGAGGAGCAGCACGTTGGGGTCGTCCATCAGCAGGCGCAGCAGCTGAAGCCGCCGCCGCTCGCCGCCGGACAGGTCGCCGATGACCTTCCACTGCGCGTCGCCCTTGAAGCCCAGACGCTCCAGCAACTGGGACGCCGTCCACTCCCGCTTGCCCAGCTGGAGGTACTTGCGGATCTCCTCCACCGACTCCAGCACCCGCCGCGACGGATCGAGCTCGGTCAACTCCTGGGACAGATGCGCCAGACGTACGGTCTTGCCGCGGATCACCCGGCCCGAGTCCGGCTGGACGCCGTCGGCGAGCAACCGCAGCACCGACGACTTGCCCGACCCGTTGACGCCGATCAGACCGATCCGGTCGCCCGGCCCGAACTGCCACGTGCAGTGATCGAGCACCAGCGGCCCGTCACCGGGGCCGCCCGCGTGCAGGGTGACGTCTTCCAGGTCGTAGACGGTCTTGCCGAGCCTGGCCGCGGCGAACCGCATCAGCTCGACGGTCTCCCGCGCCGGCGGCTCGTTCGCGATCAGGGCCTGCGCCGCGTCGATCCGGAACTTCGGCTTGGACGTGCGGGCGGGCGGACCGCGCCGCAGCCAGGCGATCTCCTTGCGCATGAGGTTCTGGCGGCGTTCCTCGGCCGCCTGCGCGATGCGCGCCCGCTCGGCCTTGGCCAGCACGTACGCGGCGTAGCCGCCCTCGTAGCGCTCGACCCGGCCGTCGACGACCTCCCACGTGCGGGTGGAGACGGCGTCGAGGAACCAGCGGTCGTGGGTCACGACCAGCAGGGCGCTCTTCCTGGTCGCCAGGTGGGCGGCGAGCCAGGCGATCGCCTCGATGTCGAGGTGGTTGGTGGGCTCGTCGAGCATGACCAGGTCGTGGTCGTCGATGAGCAGACGGGCCAGCGCCGTACGCCTGCGCTCGCCGCCGGACAGCGCGGCGGCCTTGGCGCTGAGGTCGAGGTCGCCGATCAGGTTCGCCAGGATCTCGCGGACCTGCTGGTCACCTGCCCATTCGTGCTCAGCCCTGTCCCCCAGGACGAGCTGGGTCACGGTGGCCTCGGGGTCGAGGGTGTCCTGCTGGGACAGGAACCCGACCCGCAGCCCGCGCGTGTGGGTGACCCGGCCGCTGTCGGGACGCACGTCACCGGCGATGACCGACATCAGGGTCGTCTTACCGCCCCCGTTGCGGCCGACGACGCCGATGCGCTCCCCGGCCTCGATGCCCAGGGAGACGTCGCTGAGGAGCGGCTTGGGCCCGTAGGCGTGGGAGACCGACTCAAGGTTGACCAGATTCATGACGTGTCCAGGGTATCGGTCCACTCAACCGCTTCCCGACGCCCACGACGTCCCTTGATCGTCTACGGGCCAGGGATTGCCGGACCGAATGCCCGTCTTGAGCGCCCGGCTCACGTCCGTCCCCTGGAGGCGTCGCCCCCGCGCGACGAAACGTTGGCCCCCTCCCACGGTGGGCAGGCGCACGCGATGCCCGGCGCCCTCTCACACCGCCCGTCCGTGATCAGCAGGTCCGTACGAGCCGACCCCGAACCCGATGTCCGTGCCCCACCGGTGTTCAGATCCGGGTGCTGGCGGCTGGGGCGCGGATGAATGACGGCCCCCAACCACAAGAACGACCACCAGCCTTCCGCCCAACCCCCACCGACCGCCGCCTCACCAAGGACCGCAAACCAGCGCCTCAGACCGTTGCGTCAGGCACCGACGGCACCACCTGGGCCTGGGGCGAGCGGGCCACGCGGGCCACACCCGGCAGCCATTGCCGTAGGCCGCAACGTCGGACCACCGTGCCAGCCCGCCTTGCGCGCCCAACGTGACGGGCTCAGCGCGACAGGCTCAGCGCGACAGGCTCGCGTGCTGGGGCCGCGCGTGACTTGCCGCGCGTGACTTGCCGCGCGTGACGGCTTCTGTCGTGCCGCACCGGCCGTGGCAGATCCGTCGCGCCCTGCCCAGCGGGACGACCCCAGCGGGACGACCCCGTGCGAGGTGGCCCCGTGCGAGGTGGCCCCGTGCGAGGTGGCCCCGTGCGAGGCTGGCGTGGCGGGGGTTGTTGGGGGTTGTTGGGGGCGCTGGGGGCGCTGGGGGTGTCGCCAGGGGGTTAGAGCAGGGTGGCGCCGGTTACGGGGCCGTGGGCGGCGACCGTGGTGGTGGCGGCGCCTGTGGCGGTGAGGCTGTTGGCGAGGTCGCGGGCGTGGGTGGCGTCGATGGCCAGGAAGGCGCACGTGGGGCCGGAGCCGGAGACGATCGCGCCCAGCGCGCCGTGCTGGCGCCCGCTGTCGAGGGTCGTGGCGAGCTCGGGACGCAGGGCCAGGGCGGCGGCCTGGAGGTCGTTGCTCAGGTGGGCGCCCAGGGCGTACGCGTCGCCGGTGCCGAGGGCCTCGATGAGCGGGGCGTCGAGCTCGGGCCAGGGCACGCGGGCGTTCGAAGCCTCGCGCTGGCGGTCGCACTCCGCGTAGACCTTGGCGGTCGAGAGGCCGCCGTCTGCCAGCGCGAACACCCAGTGGAACGTGCCGCCCGTGGGCAGCTCGCTGAGCTGCTCGCCGCGGCCGGTGCCGACCGCCGTGCCGCCGAGCAGCGAGAACGGTACGTCGCTGCCCAGGTCTCCGGCGATCTCCATGAGGTCCTCGAAGGGCAGGCCGAGCCCCCAGAGCTCGTTGCAGGCCACGAGGGCCCCCGCCGCGTCGGCACTGCCGCCCGCCATGCCGCCGGCGACCGGGATGGCCTTCTCGATGATCAGGTCGGCGCCGTACGAGCGGCCGGCGTGCTTGGCGAGGGCGCGGGCGGCGCGGATGGCGAGGTTGTCGTCGTCGACGGGCACCTGGTCGGACCATCTGCCGTTGACCGTGACGGTGATCGACTCGGCCTCCTTCGCGACCACTTCATCGAAGATCGACACTGCGTGGAAGACATTGACCAGGTCGTGGTAGCCATCTTCCCGGAGCGGGCCGACTGAAAGCTGCACGTTGACCTTCGCGGGCACACGTACGGTCACCGAACTCATCGATCTTCTGCCACTTTCATCGCTTGCCGGGGTCAAGGACACTCGATGTTATCGGGGTGGGGTGCGCTGACATGCGGTTCTCGGAATTAGACGTGTGAGATGACCGACTGCGGGCCACGCAGAGTGAGGTTCGTCCTCCTTTCGGCCGATCAGGTGGCCATACGCCGACATTGCCGTCCTTCTGCCACCACCTTCTCTTCGGGCCGACCTTCTCTCCGGAACGGCGCCCTGCCCCCTCCGGGCGTCGCCGATGGCCCGGACCGCGCCGGGGAAGCTGCTTCGGCGGCGTCGCGGCCGTTGTGGGCGGTGGTGCAACAGGCGGGCTGGTGCCGGACATTTACCACTGTGTCCGGCACCTTTCGCTAGGAGAACTTGTGACACAGCGAGATCGCTTCGAGGCGGTCTACGACACGTACTACCCGGCGATACAGCAGTACGCCGCCCGCCGTACCAGCTCGCCCGAGGACACGGCAGACGTGCTCGCCGAGACGTTCCTCATCGCGTGGCGGCGGATCGGCGACGTCCCCCAAGGGGATAAGGCGTTGCTGTGGTTGTACGGCGTGGCCCGGCGGGTGCTGGCCAACCAGCAGCGCGGCGCCTCGCGGCGGGCTGTGCTGGCCGAACGCCTCCGCGACGAACTGGCCGCCGCCCGGACGGTGACGCCGGTTGAGCTCCACCACGTGCGCAGGGCGTTCGACGAACTACCCGAACGGGACCGCGAGGTGCTGGCGCTGGCGTGCTGGGAGGGGCTGAGCGGCGAGCAGATCGCCCAGGTCATGGGATGTACGGCGATCGCCGCCCGTACCCGGTTGCATCGTGCGCGCAGACGGCTGGCGGCGCTGCTGGAGCGGCAGCCGTCCCGGACGATGGTGATGAGGAAGGCATGAACGACATAGACGATCTGGTGAAGGCCATCGATCCCGCTCCGCAGGCGCTTCCTCAGGGATCCGGCGCGCGGGAGCTGCGCGACACGATCATGGCGGCCGAGCCACGACGGGCACGCCGCCTGCCGCTCCCCCGTCTGCGGGTTCTCTGGGCGCCGGTGGCGACGGCCGTGGTCGTCGCCTTGGTCGTCACGCTGGTCACGAGCTTGACCGCTGCTCCGCCCGTGCTCACGCCGTCGAGGCCCAACCAGGAGTTGTACGACCTCGCTGACAGGATCGAGAAGCTGCCTGCAGGCAGCGGCGCGTACTGGCGCGATGTTCGGATCGAGGGCAACGCCTGGTCGGTCGGCGGCGGGTACACGGTCATGGTGGCCGAGCGCCGGGAGACCTGGCAGCCGCGCGATCCCACCGACGTGGTGATCAGGCAATGGTCGCCGGCCATCGCCCGCCCGGCCACGGCCGCGGACGAACGTGCCTGGCGCGCTTCGGGGGCACCGGGACAGGTGGCGGGCCCTTGCTTTGGCGGCGGCAGAACGTCGTGCCGTCCGGTACCGATGAGCGATGGGGGTGTCGTGGGCGGGCTGCCGTCGGCTCGCGGTGGTGAGGCCAAGTCGATCACCGGTGTGGACGGTTCTCAGGGTTGCGTGTACAGCGCGGGGCTGGAACCTAACGGGGTTTATCCAGATATGACGGTCGCCGAGTTCACCATGGCGGACCTGTCCGTGTTCCCTGCTCGCCCTGACGAACTGATGAGGCGGCTGCACGTCTACCACGAGCTCTCGACGGCGCGCGGGTTCGCCCAGTCCTTCCAGGAGTTTCTGCCCGTCACCGTGAACCTTCTGGCCATGCCGCTCGGCCCTGCCCAACGTGCGGCGGTCATCCGGGTGCTGGCCGGGTTGCCGTCCACCAAGGTGGTCGGCACGGTCGGGGATCCGCTGGGCAGAGCCGGGCTTTCGGTGGACCTCGGCGGCACCGGGAGCCAACTGCTGTCGCCGGGCAGGGCGGTGACCGTCCGCGACAGGCACATCCTCGATCCCGTGACGGGTCGGTTGCTCGCATCGGTCTCCTACGCGGCTCGTACGGCTGCGGGGGCGAGGGAAGGCGAGGTCGTGAGCTATCGGGCACGCGGCCCCGAATCCGGTTGGACCGGCCCGCCGGCTCCGGCAACCAGGGGGTGCAAGCGGGACAGCTGACCGGGCTTGGAGTGGTGGTGCCGCGTCGGCCTCCTTGGTCTGATGCCGGCGACCTTCGGGGTCAGGGGTGGTCATGGCGCACCACCACCCGCTTCTGAGAGCTGAACATGCGGGATTTGGCGGAGGCGGACCTGGGTGGCGGCGGGCACGGTGTGCCCCGTCCGGGACGACGGCCTGCGGGGGCCTTTATGCGGCACTCGTCGATCTGGTTCAGCAGAGTTTGTGGTGGTCGGCATTGGTTCGTCCTTGGGATGCTGAGAGGACTACTTGATGTGGAGGTGCTCGTGTCCGAGGTGACGGTTGTCGAGGTGCCGCAGTGGCGGGGGTCCGGGGCTCGTACGGCTGAGCGGCTGCGGGAGGGGGCGCGGCTGGTTGCGGAGATGGTGGACGCGGATCGTCGGATTCAGGTCGAGGTCGATGACGATGATCTGGTGGTCACTGCTTCCAGGGTTCGGGCTGCGGTCGTCGAGGCTGGGTGGGACGGGCTTCTGGTCACCGCGGGTGGGGACTGCGGTGTCGAACTGGAGCCGGTGGCGGCGGCGCGGCGGAGGTTCGGGGATGGGCTGGTCGTCGTCTGGTTCGATGCGCATGGGGATCTGAACACGCCGGAGTCGTCGCCGTCGGGGGCCTTTCACGGCATGGTCCTGAGGGCGTTGACCGGTGAAGGGCCTGACGGGCTGGTGGCCGGGCAGCCGGTCGGAGCCGGCCAGGTGGTGCTGGCGGGGGTGCGTGATCTGGATCCGGCTGAGGTCGCGTTCGTCGAGGCTCGGGGTGTGCGGTGGGTGCGGGCGGCGGATGCGGAGGCTCTGGTCGAGGCTGTCGGTACTGCGGCTGCGGCGGCGGGCGGGGAGCGGACGGCTGTTTATGTGCATGTCGACTTCGATGTCCTGGATCCGCAGATCTTCGGGAGCGTGGGGTCTCCTACGCCTGAGGGGTTCCGGCCTGAGGAGCTTCTGGAGCTGGTGAGGGCCATCGCGGAGCGGTTCGAGGTGGTGGGGTTGGGGCTCATGGAATATGAGCCGGCGGGGGCGGAGGATCAGGCGTTGCTCACGTCGGTGGTGAAGGAGTTGGTGGCGGTCTGCGCCGGGCGGTAGGTGGCGCTCGCGGCGGAGTGGTCCTCTGGTGCTGGTCGGGGCGGGCGCTCGCCTGCGGTGCCGGTCAGGGTCAGTGGTGGGCGCTCGCCTGCGGCGCTGATCAGGGCGAGCGGCGGTCGCGTGCGGTGCTGATCGGGTGGACGGTGGGCGCCCGTAGCGCTGATCAGGGCGAGCGGCAGTCGCCTCAGGGGTAGAAGGTGGGTGCCTGTGGTGCTGGTCAGGGTTGGCCGCAGAGGCCCATGGCACTGCTCGGGGTAAGTGTCTGGTCGCAGCGCTGGTTTCGCGGCCCGTGGCTCTGATCAGGGTTGTAGCCGGTCGCAGCGCTGATTCGTGGTGGTTGCTCTCAGGTGATGAGTAGCGTCCCGGGTGGATGCCCGCCTGCCGGAGGGGGCGTCGTCAGCAGTTGCTGGACGCCCGGCGCGGCGGGCGCCCTGGTTGACGGGCGACCGGAGTTGGCTGGCGCCCATGGTTGGTGGACGTCCGGGGTTGGTGGACGTCCGGGTTATGGGCGTTGACGGGTGGTGGGTGTTCGGGGGCTGGGGTGTTCCTTGCGCCCGAGGGTGCGGTGGTGTCAGGCGGGGCGGATGGTTCCTCGGTAGGCGGTTCGGTAGTAGGCGGAGTTCAGGAAGTTGGTTCTTCGTACTACGTCGCCGGTTCGGGGGGCGTGGATCATGATGTTGTCGCCCAGGTAGAGCGCTACGTGGGTCGGGTCGCCGGGGCCGCCGAAGAAGAGGAGGTCGCCCTTGCGTCTGGAGGCGAGGGGGACTCTGCGGCCCTGGCGGAACTGGGTGCCGGTGTAGTGGGCGAGCCTTACTCCGGCCTTGGACCAGGCGTAGAGGGTGAGGCCGCTGCAGTCGAAGCCTCTTGTGTTCGCGCCGGTGCCGACTCCGATGGTGGGGCCTCTTGAGGAGCCGCCGCCCCAGGAGAACGAGACGCCAAGCTGGGAGAGGGCGGCGGCGGCTGCGATGTCGCCCTTGTGCTTCGGGCGCTTTCTGGGTTTCTTCGGCTTGGGTTTCTTGGGGTGGTGGGGGGCCGGGCAGCGAGTGGTGGCGGTTGCTGCGGCGCCGGCGGCGGGGATGGTGATGGTGGCCCTGAGGCATGGAGTGGGGGTGGCTCTGGCGAGGGTGGGGTGGGCTCCTGTGACGGTCAGGAGGCCGCTGCTGAGGATGACCGACAGTTGGGTGACGTGGTGGCGGGTGTTCATGAATGGCTCCTCCGTCGTGATGAGGGACGGGAGCCAGGATCACCTGGGTGAAGCGGGGGCGGAGGGGCCGAACGGGATTCTGTGGATGGGTGGGTGTTGAGCGTCTTGGGTTGTGGACAGCCGCCCGGTTTCGGGGGCTCGTGCGGGCACGAGTGGATGCAGGCCGGGCGCGCGCCTGCACGGAAGGGCGGGCGCGCGCCTGTGCGGAAGGACGACGGCGTGCCTGCACGGAAGGACGGGGGGCGTGTGGGGCTGTGCAGGTTCGCCGCGCCGACGCCAGGTGGACGCCCCGAGGCCGCAGGTGAGCCGACGCCAGATGGACGCCCCGAGGCCGCGTGTGACGTGAGGCGGGGCGCCTGGGGTGTGCGGGCGTCACGGGACGCCAAGCCCTGGGAAGTGGAGGGGGTGCCTGGTTGGGGCCCGGGGGGTGGGGCTTGGGCTTTTTGGGGTGGGTTGGGTTAGGGCTTTTGTTCGGCTATTCGGGCGAAGGAGTCGACGGTGAGTTGTTCGCCTCTGGCCGAGGGGTCCACGCCGGCGGCTCTCAGTGCCGTTTCCGCCTGTGACGGGCTGCCGGCCCAGGACGCCAGGGCGGCCCTCAGGGTCTTGCGGCGCTGGGCGAAGGCGGCGTCCACGACGGCGAAGACCTCTTCTCTGGTGGCCGTGGTGGCCGGCGGTTCGCGGCGGGTCAGGGAGACCAGGCCGGAGTCGACGTTCGGGATGGGCCAGAACACCGTACGGCCGACCGGGCCCGCCCGGCGGACGTCGGCGTACCAGGCGGCCTTGACCGACGGCACGCCGTACACCTTGGAGCCGGGACCGGCGGCGAGGCGGTCGGCCACCTCCAGTTGCACCATGACCAGGCCCTTGCGCAGCGAGGGCAGCGTCTCCAGGAGGTGGAGCACCACGGGGACGGCCACGTTGTACGGGAGGTTGGCCACCAGAGCCGTGGGGTCGTGACCGGCGAGGTCGTCGAGGGAGATCTTCATGGCGTCGGCGTTGACGACCGTGAGCCGGTCGGACGGGCCGCGCTCGGCGACGGTGAGGGGCAGTTGGGTGGCCAGGACCGGGTCGATCTCGACGGCCACCACGTGCGCGGCCTCGGGCAGGAGCGCCAGGGTGAGCGAGCCGAGGCCGGGCCCGACCTCGATGACCACGTCGTCGGCCGACAGGTCGGCCACGCGGACGATGCGCCGGACGGTCCCCGCGTCGATCACGAAGTTCTGGCCTAGCTTTTTCGTGGGGCGAAGATCTAGCTTGTTCGCCAAAATACGTATTTCTGCAGGGCCCAACAGCCTCATCATCCAACCAGTCTCCCGCATCGAAGAACCTGCGATGGCGGATGGGGGAGACCTAAGGAGAGGATGGCGTGGAACAGGAAGGGACGTCCCTGATGGAGCCAACGGGCGCCGCGCCGCTCCGTCCGACCGATCTGCGGGAGATCGGGCCCTACCGCCTGCTCGGACGACTCGGCGAAGGCGGCATGGGGACCGTCTTCCTCGCCAGGGCCCCGACGGGGCGATTCGTCGCGCTCAAGGTGGTGAAGGCGGAGTTCGCCAACCAGGAGGGGTTCGCCGCCCGCTTCCACGCCGAGGTGGACAACGCGCGCCGGGTGGCGTCGTTCTGCACGGCTCAGGTGCTCGACAACGGCAACACCGGGGACGGACGTCCTTACATGGTGACCGAGTACATCGCGGGCACTCCCCTTTCCGACCAGATCGTGACTTTCGGGGCACTCGACCCGGGTCCGCTGCACGGCGTGGCGCTGGGGGTCGCCGCGGCGCTGGCGGCGATCCATGTGGCCGGGCTGGTGCACCGGGATCTGAAGCCGGCGAACGTCATCCTGTCGCTGTCCGGGCCGCGGGTGATCGACTTCGGGATCGCCAGGGCGCTGGACCGGGACACCGGGTTCACGCTCTCCGGGGAACTGCTGGGCAGCCCCGGATGGTGGGCTCCCGAGCAGGTGCGGGGTGAGCTGGTGTCCCCGGCGGCGGACATCTTCGCCTGGGGGTGTCTGGTGGCGTACTCGGGCAACGGGCGGCATCCGTTCGGGCGGGGCGATCCCATCACGATGGCGACCCGCGTGCTGAACACGCCGCCCGAGCTGGGCGCGCTTCCCGCGCCGCTCAACGAGCTGGTACGCCGTGCCACCGCCATGGATCCCGCCCATCGGCCCACGGCCCAGGAGCTTCTGATCGCCTTGGTGGGCGGGAGCACTCCGGCTATCTCCGACAATCCGCCTACGTTGGTCGCCACGGAGATGCTGACCGACTGGGAGCCGCCGCAGAACGTCGTGGACGAGCCGGACGTCACGGCCACGTTCACCACCCCGCCGCCGAGCGACGCGACGGGCGCGCGCAACCCCGGCCCCAGTACCGCCCCGCGGCCGGAAGCGGGAGCGCGGCCGGGAGCCGGGGCGGGGCGGCCCAAGGTGCCTGGGGCGTTCGGGGCCGACGCCGGGCCCGATGTTCGGAACACTACCGGAGGGGCCGCCGGCTTAGCGGACGAGCAGGCGGGGACGCGGCAGGCGTCCCCGGACGAGCTGGCGCGGCGCGAGGAGCAGGCCGCCCGCGAAGAGCTGGCCCGCTGGGAGGCCGAGGCGCAGGCCCGCCGCCAGGAGCAGGAGCGCCAGCTTGAGCAGGCCCGCCAACTGGCACGCAGGCAGTCCGTCTCGGGCGGGCAACCGGCACGGCCCCGGCCGACCACCGAGCCGCGGCCTCCCTACGAGTCGCGGCCCCCCAACGAGTACCGGCCAACCACCGAGTCACGGCCCCCCACCGAGTCACGGCCCCCCACCGAGTCACGGCCGACCACCGACACCCGGCCCGCCACCGAGGCCCAACCCTTCACCGGCCCCCGATCCACCGCCGAGCGACGATCCAGCGCCGAACGTCGATCCGCCGCTGAGCATCGATCCGCCGCCGGCTCCCGACCGGCCGCGGGGACCCGACCGGTCGCCGGGGCCCGGAGCGGCGAGGGTACGGACCCGGGCGCCCTGACGTACGCCCCCGATGAACCGGACACCCTGGGCGGCGCCCGTACGAAGGGCACCCGCTGGTTGATCGCCGCCGCGGCCGCCGTCCTGGCGATCGTGGTCACCGTCACCGTCCTGATCGTGAACTCCGGCCGCACCCCCTCCTCCGTCGCCACCTCCAACAGCCCCTCCAGGGCCGTGACGAACCCGCGTCCGGGCGACGTGGGCCGCAGGTTCGCGCTGGGCGGGAACTTCGACGACCCGGTGGTGGTCGTGCCGGAGGCGCCGGAGTGCGGGTTGAAGGAGTTCGAGGGGCAAACCACCACGAAGGGGCAGCTCTGCGTGGTCCACTGGACCGTGATCAATCCAGGCGGTGAACTCCGCCGGCTCGTCCGGCCGGTCGTCACCTTGGTCGACGACAAGGGCGGCGAGCACGACCCCGCCCCGGTCACCCTGCCCCCGGCCCTCCAGCCGGGCGGGCGGGTGGACGGCGCCTTCGTGTTCGACCTGGCGCCTTATCGCAAGCCCGTGAAGATGTCCGCGACCATGCTGGAGAACGGCCGACAGATCGAGGTCGCCCTGTGAGCCCCGTCCGAACGCTCCCCGCCGGCGCCTTCCGGGCGGTGGCGATGGCCGTCCTGCTCGCCGCCGGCGGCGTCCTGTCACCGGCGCCCGCTGCCGCGTCGGCGGTGGCCTGCGCCGGAGCCGCCGACTTCGACGGTGACGGCGCGGATGACGTCGCCGTGGGCGACCCGTTCGGCGACGGGCAGAAGGGGTCGGTCCACCTGCTGTCGGGCGCCAAGGTGACCCCCGTCGCCGTGCCGGGGCCGGTCAAGGGGGACGGGCTGGGCTGGTCCGTACGGCTGGCCGACGTGAACGGCGACTCCTGCGCCGACCTGCTGATCGGCGCCCCCTTCGCGGACGTGGACGGCGAGCAGGACGCGGGCAGCGTCTACGTCGTCTACGGCGGCAAGGCCGGGCCCCCGCAACGCCTGACCGCCCCGCAGCCGCAGCGGTTCGCGCACTTCGGCTGGTCGCTGGCGGCCAGGGGCGACCTGACGGTGATCGGCGCGCCCTACGAGGACGACGGCCAGATCGAGGACGCCGGCGCGGTCTACGTGCGCCAGGGCTCGGGCGCGCTGCGCCGGATCAGCCAGGAGACCGTGGACGTGCGCGGCAACAGCGAGGTCGGCGACCAGTTCGGCTGGTCGCTGGCGATCGGGCCGCGCAACGGCCTGGTCGTGGGCGTCCCGTACGAGAACGACGACGGCGCGGGACGGCAGGTCCAGGCCGGCAAGATCGACTCGGGGTCGGTGGTCTTCATCGACGACGTGCTGGCTCCCCGGATCGTGAGCCTCAAGCTCGACTCCCCCACCAAGGCCTCCGGCGACCGGTACGGCTACGCGGTCGCCTACGCCGAGGGCAACGGTTACGCGGTCAGCGCGCCCGGCCCCGGCTACGTGCAGCTCCTCGACCTGGGCAGGAAGCAGACGAGGATGCTGAAGCAGGGCGGCAGGCAGGCGTTCGGCTTCTCGATGGCCGCCTCCTCGGACGGCAGGCTGGCCGTCGGCGCGCCCTATGGCGGCGGCGTCCAGGTGTTCTCGTGGAAGAACCCGGCCGACGACCGGAAGCTCGCGACGGCCGAGGGGTTGTTCGGCTGGTCGGTGGCCTTCAGCGGGAACAAGCTCTTCGTGGGCCAGCCGGACGGACCGCCGTACGGGAAGGTCGCGGTGGCGCCGCGCAACGCCGACGACGTGCGGTCGGTGCAACCCCCTAAGGGCACCGACTTCGGCACCTCACTGGCCGGGTGAACAGGCCGGGCGAACGGGCCGGGCGAACGGGCCGGGCCCCGGACAGGGTGGGTGAGCGGGCCGGACCTCCGACAGGGTGGCGTCAGGTGAACAGGCGGTCGCCGCAGTTGGGCCACTGGGTCTGCCACCGGCCGCCGACCCGCTGATAGAGCAGCTGCGCCCGGTAGGTCTGCTCCTCCTCGGGCCAGGCGCTCGGCAGGCCGACACCGCCGACCGCCTGCCACATGGGCAGACTGAACTGGTACATCCCGTAATAGGGCCCGTCGGGGTTGTACGCCCGGGGGTCGCCGCGCGCCACGCAGTCGGCCAGCGCCTGCCAGTCGAGCCGGGTCACCTCCCACGGGATCTGTACGGCTCGCGGCGGCATGACCGTGATGACCGTCCCGTCCTCGGGGAAGCTGTCGAGCGGCGGGCGCACCATGGACCCGCGCCGGACGACGACGCGCTCCTGCCTGAGCACCTGCCGGACGGTACGCGCCGTGGTGCGCGCGGCGAGCCGGGTGGCGCCCGCGACCACGTAGACCCTGCGCTCGGTGTACGCCGTGAGCGACATTCCCGACAGCGGCACCGGACGGCCGGGCGGCGCGGACAGGCTGCCGGCCGCCGCCTCGACGTCGAGCTCGGCCAGGGCGTCCCGGACGTTGGTGGCGGTGACCAGGTGGGTCGTGGTGTGGCCGTCGAGGGTCAGCGTGATCAGGCGGGCGTGGCGCACCTCGATGGTGGAGCCGTCGGCGATGCCCTCGCTCAGGGCGGGACGCACGACGTCGCCCTGCCCCACGGACACGCCCGCCTCGGCGAGCGCGTCGGCCACCCGCGGGGCGAAGCCGCGGATCGCCACCGGCGTGCCGTCGACGACCACGACGACGTCCTTGACCAGGTACGAGGCCGCGACCAGCAGGCCGGCGGCCAGCGTACCCACGACGCACACCACCGGCGTCCACGGAGAACGCCAGGGGATCCGCGGACGCGGCGCACGCCTCCTGCCTCGCACGAACCACCTCCGGAAACGGCCAGGGACCGCCCGAACGCTAGCGGCGGCGGCGCGCCCGCCTCCACCGCTTCACGAAAAGCAGCGAAAAGCCGAACGGAAAGATGGTCACCACTCGCCGAAGACCGTGACTCCGTTGGTGCTGATCGCCGCGCACAACTCGTCCGGACGGACACCCTTGACCTCGGCGAGGCAGCGCAGGGTGAGCGGGATGAGATAGGGAGCGTTGGGCTTGCCCCGGTACGGGACCGGCGGCAGGTAAGGGGCGTCGGTCTCGACGAGCAGGAGCTCCATAGGGGCCACGGCGGCGGCCTCGCGCAGGTAGCCGGCGTTCTTGTAGGTGACGGGCCCGGAGAAGGACATGAAATATCCGGCTTCCGCGCACCTTTTCGCCATTTCGGCGTCGCCTGAGTAGCTGTGGAACACCACCTTGTCCGGCGCGCCCTGCTCGGCCAGCACCTTCAGGACGTCGTCGTGCGCGTCCCGGTCGTGGATGACCAGCGCCTTGCCGGTGCGCTTGGCGATCTCGATGTGCGCGCGGAAGCTCGCGTGCTGGTCGTCCTTGCTCGCCCAGTCGCGGAAGTAGTCGAGGCCGGTCTCCCCCACCGCGCGGACGTCGGCCTGTCCGGCCAGCGACTCGATCTCGGCCAGCACCTCGGGGGTCGCCTCGTGGGCCTCGTTGGGGTGGATGGCGACCCCGGCGTACACGCCTTCCTGCTCGGCCGCCACCTCGGCGTTCCAGCGCGAGGAGGGCAGGTCGTACCCGATGGTGACCAGCCTGGTCACGCCGACCTCGCGGGCGTCCCGCAGGATGGACCGTACGGTGGCCGCCGCCGCCTGGGCGGCCTGGGCCACCGGGTCGCCCGAGGACGCCTGCCTGTTGCCGACCATGATGTCCAGGTGGCAGTGGCTGTCGAACACCGGTGCGGAAAGCGGCTCGGGCGGGGCGGGAATCTTGCTCACGCATCTAAAGTAGCCTCCATGCGCTTCGGCATTCTCGGCAGCACCCGGGCATGGGACGCGGCCGGCGTCGACGTACCTCTGGGTGGTCCGGCCAGGCGCGCGCTGCTGGCGTTGCTGCTCGTCCGTCCGGGCGAGATCGTCAGCCAGGACCGCCTGATCGACGTCCTGTACGGCGACCGCTCGCCGAAGAACGCCCAGCACGCCCTGCACTCCCAGGTCTCCCGCCTGCGGCGCGACGGGATCCCGGTCGAGCTGACGCCCGCCGGCTACCGGCTGCCGGCGGCCCCCGGCGACATCGACGCCGGCCGTTTCCTGCACCTCGCCGACACCGGCCGCGCCACCCTCCTCGGCCACCGCACCGCCGAAACCGACGGGGCGGACGACGGCCGGGCCGACGCCGCCCTGGCCGGGACGTTGTTGCGGGAGGCGCTGGCCCTGTGGCGGGGGCCCGCCTTCGCCGACCTCGACCCCGTGCACGGCGCGCCGCTGGAGGAGCGCCGCCTGGCCGCGCTGGAGGACCGCATCGAGGCAGACCTGCGCTGCGGCGGCCACCAGGGCGTCATCCCCGAGCTGGGCGAGCTGGTCCAGCGCCACCCCCTGCGCGAACGGCTGCGCGGCCAGCTCATGCGGGCGCTGCGCGCCGACGGCCGGCCGGCCGAGGCGCTGGTGCTCTACGAGGAGACCCGGCGGCTGCTGGCCGAGGAGCTCGGCGCCGACCCCTCCCCCGAGCTCGCCGCCCTGCACCGATCTCTCCTGCGCGGCGCGACCGACCCGCCCCCGGCCCCGCCCCTGGCCCCGGCGCCCCGGCCCGGGCCGGGCCCAGCGGCGGTGCCGCTGCCCGGCAGGCTCACCAGCTTCGTCGGCCGCGACGGCGACCTGGCCGAGGTCCGGGCGCTGCTGGCCGCCGCCCGTCTCGTCACGCTGCTCGGCCCCGGCGGCGCGGGCAAGAGCCGGCTGGCGGTCGAGCTGGCCAGAGACCACCGCGACGCCGTCCTGGTCGAGCTGGCCCCGCTCGGCCCGGGGGCCGACCTCGCGCGAGCGGTCCTCGCGGCGCTGGGCGTACGCGACGGCGCGCTGCTGGGGGCCGCGGCGCTGGGCGCGTCCGGTGAGCCTGATCCCCTGGGCCGCCTGGTCGCGGTGCTCGCCGATCGGCCGGTCCTGCTGGTCCTGGACAACTGCGAGCACGTCGTCGGCGAGGCCGCGGCGCTGGCCGAGCGGCTGCTGTCGGCGTGCCCGGCGGTGCGCGTGCTGGCCACGAGCCGTGAGCCGCTCGCGATCACCCCCGAACACCTGTGGCCGGTACGCCCCCTGACCCCCTCCGACGCCCGCACGCTCTTCACCGACCGGGCCAAGGCCGTACGTCCTGGTTTCACCCCTGGTGAGCCGGTCGAACGCATCTGCGCCGCGCTCGACGGCCTCCCGCTGGCCATCGAGCTGGCGGCCGCCCGCATGCGTACGCACGAGGCCGGCGAGCTGGCCGAACGCCTGGCCGGTCAGGGCCGGTTCAGCCTGCGCGGCAGCCGTACGGCCGACGCCCGGCACCAGACGTTGCGCGCGGTCGTCGCCTGGAGCTGGGAGCTGCTCACCGAGCCCGAACAGGCCATGGCCATGCGCCTGACCGTCTTCTCCGGCGGGGCCACCGCGGCCGCCGCCGCGGCCGTCTGCGGCCTGCCCGAGCACCTGCTCGACTCGCTGGCCGACAAGTCGCTCCTGGAGGTTGCGGGCGGCCGCTACCGCATGCTGGAGACGATCCGGGCGTTCTGCGCCGACCGGCTCGGCGCGGAGGCCGCGACCTTCCGGCGGGCGCACGCCGCGTACTTCCTCGCCCTGGCCGAGGAGGGCGATCCCCGGCTGCGGAGCGCGGAGCAGTTGCCGTGGCTGGCCCGGTTCGCGGCCGACCACGACAACCTCCAGGCGGCGCTGCGCTGGACGGTGGAGCAGGGCGAGGTGGCGCTCGGGATGCGGCTGCTGGCCGCGCAGACGTTCTCGCTGTGGATGCGCGGCATGCGCACGGTTCCCGCCAAGGCGGCGGCGGCCCTGCTGGAGGCCGCCGGTCCACGGCCCGATCCCACGCTGGGGGACGCGTACCTGCTGACCCTGCTCACCGCGGCGAGCGAGCGGCGCGAGCTGTGGGAGCGCCACAAGGACGACGCCGAGACGATGATCGCGGCGGACGGCCTGCGGAACCCGGTCGTCACCTGCCTGTGGGCGATGGTCGCCTCGGCCTCGGTCGACCCCGCCGTCACGATCGCGCTGATCCGGCGCGGCGAGCGCGGCCCCGACGCGTGGGAGACGGCCGCCACCCGGCTGATCTGGGCCTACCCGCAGATGGCGGCCGGCGAGTTCGCCGCCGCCGAGGCGGACCTGAAGGCGGCCCTCCAGGGTTTCCGCGGCCTCGGCGAGCGCTGGGGCTCGGCGATGACGCTCGACGCCCTGGCCTGGCTGGCCAGCACGTGCGGCGACGAGGCCACCGCGCTGGCCCGCACCGAGGAGGCCATCACCCTGGCCGAGCAGCTCGGCGCGGAGGAGGACCTGGCCGACCACTACTGCAACCGGGGCGACTACCGCATCCGGCACGACCTGGCCGGCGCGCGGGCCGACTACGAGCGAGCGGCGGAGCTGGCCGGGCGCACGGGCGGCGCGATCCTGCCGGCGGCCCTGCGCGGCCTGGGCGACGTGGCGGTGCGCGAGGGCGACCTGGTCCGGGCCCGGGAGCTCTACGAGGATGCGTTGCGCCGATCCGACCCGGTCTGGGTGAAGACGTCCGGGAACATGGCCAGGCTGCTCGTCGGGCTCGGACGGCTGGCCGCGGCCGAGGGCGACACGGCCGGGGCGCGGGCCTCCTACCTGCGGGCGATGGAGAGCACGGTCACGTCGGGCGCGCTGTCGGAGAGCGTCAGGGCGATCGAGGCGCTGGCGGTGCTGGCCTTCGACGACGATCCGGCGGCGGCGGCCACGCTGCTCGGCGCCGCCGTCGCGATCCGCGGCATCGACGTGCCCGAGGACGAGCACGTCGCCGGGCTGTCGCGGCGGCTGCGCGAGGCGCTGGGCGAGCAGGGGTACGTGGGGGCGCGGCGGGCGGGCGCGCGGCTCTCCCACCGGGAGGCGCTGATGCTGGCCGGCGTCCCGGCGGAGGTCATCGACGCCTCCCCCCTGCACTCCCTCGACGACTTCCCGCTCCACGACCCGGCCTGAGCCCCGGGCAAGAAGGCGGTGAGCGTGGGGTGAGGGGGCGGTGAGCGGGCCCCGGCAGGCTCTCGGGCATGGACATCCTGATCTCCGGCGCGAGCGTCGCCGGCCCCGCCCTGGCCCTCCACCTCATCCGCTCCGGCCACCGCGTCACCGTCGTCGAACGCGCCCCCGCCCTGCGTGAGGGCGGCTACTCCGTCGACTTCCGCGGCGAGGCGCACATGACCGCGCTGCGCGCCCTCGGCATCCTCGCCGACGTCGAGCGCCTCCAGACCCACATGGGCGACATGTCGTACGTCAACGAGTCCGGCAAGAAGCTCGCCTCCGTGCCCGGCGACCTGTTCTCCGGCGACGTCGAGATCCTCCGCGGCGACCTGGCCCGCATCCTCTACGACGCCACCAAGGACCGCGCCGAGTACGTCTTCGGCGACTCCATCACCTCCCTCGCCCAGGACGCGGGCGGGGTGACGGTGACGTTCGAGCGGGGCGCGACGCGCAGGTTCGACCTCGTGGTGGGCGCGGACGGCCTGCACTCCAACGTGCGCTCGCTGGCCTTCGACGCGCCGGAGGCCGCCGTCACCAGCCACCTCGGCCTCTACTGCGCGGTGTTCACCCTCGACAACTACCTGGGCCTCGACCACACGGGCCTGCTCCACAGCACGCCCGGCAAGACGGTCGGCCTCTACAGCGCCAGGAACAACACCGAGGCCAAGGCCATGTTCTACTTCGGCTCACCGCCGCTGGAGCACGACCGCCGGGACGTCACCCGGCAGAAGGAGCTGCTGGCCGAGGCGTACCGGGGGGTCGGCTGGGAGACGCCCAAGCTGCTGCGCAGGATGTGGGACGCCGACGACTTCTACTTCGACTCCACCAGCCAGGTGCACCTGGACTCGTGGTCGCGCGGCCGGGTGGCGCTGATCGGCGACGCCGCCTGCTGCCCGTCGCCGCTGTCGGGCATGGGCACGGGCCTCGCGCTGGTCGGCGCGCACGTGCTGGCGGGCGAGCTGGCCGCGGCCGGCGGCGACCACCGGACCGCGTTCGCCCGCTACGAGCAGGAGGTGCGCGCCTACGCCACCGGGTGCCAGAAGTCGGCCGTGGGCGTCAGCAAGTTCATGGTGCCGGAGAACCGGCTGATGGCCTGGTTCATGAACCAGAACTACAAGATCATGCCGTATCTGCCGTGGAAGGGCGTGATAGCGAAGTCGGTCAGGAAGACCGCCTCCGCCATCACGCTCAAGGACTACGGCCTCAGTCGGCCAGCCGGCCCAGCTCCTCTTCGACGACCTTCTGGTCGAGCTTCTTGAACAGCGGCACGGGCGGCGCGAGCGGGGTGCCGGGCTTGATCGGCCGGTGCTCCCAGCGCGCGGCGCCGTCGTACTCGCCGGTGATGACGGGGTAGGGGGCGCCGCCGTCTTCGTCGACCTCGCGGATCTCCGGCATGCCGGACCAGACGCCCTGGCCGCCGAGCATCGAGAAGACCTTGTTGGACGAGCCCGGCAGGAACGGCGTGAGCATCGTCTTGGCGTCGTCGACGACCTGGAGGGCGACGTGGAGGATCGACTTCTGCCGCTCGATGTCGTCCTTGAGCTTCCAGGGCTCCTGCTCGGCGAGGTATTTGTTGGCCTCGCGGACGACGTCGAACGCCTCGGTGATCGCGTTCTTGAACCGCGACCTGCCCAGCTCGGCGCCCACCGGGGCGAACGCGTTGCGCGAGCGCTCCAGCATGGCCCGGTCGGCGTCGGTCAGGTCGCCGGCCTCGGGCACGACGCCGAAGTTCTTGGACGCCATCGAGATCGACCGGTTGACCAGGTTGCCCCAGGCGGCGACGAGCTCGCCGTTGTTGCGGTTGACGAACTCCTGCCAGGTGAAGTCGGTGTCCTGGTTCTCGGGGCCGGCCACCGCGATGTAGTAGCGCAGGGCGTCGGCGTCGTAACGCGCCAGGAAGTCGCGCACGTAAATTACTACTTGCCTGGAGGAGGAGAACTTCTTGCCCTCCATCGTCAGGAACTCGCTGGAGACCACCTCGGACGGCACGTCGAGCGCGCCGAGCTCACCGGCCGAGCCGCCGCGCGCGCCGATGCCGCTGTAGCCGAACAACATCGCCGGCCAGATCTCGGCGTGGAAGACGATGTTGTCCTTGCCCATGAAGTAGTAGCCGCGGGCGTCGGGGTTCTGCCACCACTGGCGCCAGGCGTCGGGGTCGCCGGAGCGCCTGGCCCACTCGATGGAGGCCGACAGGTAGCCGATGACCGCGTCGAACCACACGTAGAGGCGCTTGTTGGGCTGGTCGCGCCACCCCTCCAGCGGGATCGGCACCCCCCAGTCGAGGTCGCGGCTGATCGCGCGGGGCTGGAGGTCGCCGAGCAGGTTGAGGGCGAACTTCAGCACGTTGGGCCGCCACTCGCCCTGCTTGGACTGCAGGTAGGAGCCCAGGACCTCGGCGAAGGCGGGCAGGTCGAGCATGAAGTGCTCGGTCTCGACGAAGACGGGGGTCTCGCCGTTGATGCGGCTCTTGGGGTTGATGAGCTGGATCGGGTCGAGCTGGTTGCCGCAGTTGTCGCACTGGTCGCCGCGCGCGCCGTCGTAGCCGCAGATGGGGCAGGTGCCCTCGATGTAGCGGTCGGGCAGGGTACGGCCGGTCGAGGGCGAGATCGCGCCCATCGTGGTCTTGGGGAAGATGTAGCCGTTGTCGTAGAGGCCCTTGAAGATCTGCTGCGTGACGGCGTAGTGGTTCTTCGTCGTGGTCCGGGTGAACAGGTCGTAGGAGAGCCCGAGACCGGTCAGGTCTTCGGCGATCACCCTGTTGTACCTGTCGGCCAGCTCGCGGGCGCTGACGCCCTCCTTGTCGGCCTGCACCTGGATCGGAGTGCCGTGCTCGTCGGTGCCGGACACCATCAGCACCTTGTTGCCCGCCATCCGCTGGTAGCGGCTGAAGACGTCGGACGGCACGCCGAAACCCGAGACGTGCCCGATGTGGCGGGGGCCGTTAGCGTACGGCCACGCGACGGCGGTCAAGATGTGCTGGGACATGACCTAAGCCTACGGGGCCCGGCCCCGCTCCTCGTCCAAACCCCCAACCACCGCGCGGAAAGACGGAAGCCGGCGCCGGCACGTGGCCGGCGCCGGCTTCCACCGGGACGCGGAGGACCCTAGCGCTTGGACTTCTCCAGGGAGACCGCCTCAGCGGCCTCCTCGGCCGCCTTGGCGGCCACGTCGATCGAGCTCTCCTTGGTACGGCGGATGCCGAGGATGCTGATGAACAGCGAGGCGAAGATCGTCTGGAAGCTCATGACGAGCGCCGTGGCGGCCGGGACGACCATGCGCAGCGACTCGCGCGGGTCGAGCGCGCCGAAGCTGCGCACCTGCCAGTGGACCAGCGACATCACCAGGCCGACCAGACCGGCCAGCGCCAGCAGGCCGCCGACCACGAGGCCCTTCTCCAGCGTCACGATGTCGATGATCTTCCGGATCCGCCGCGACTCGGGCAGGAAGCCCTCCTCGGCCGCGTAGACCTTCGTGAACACCGCGAACAGCGCCGCCTGGAAGCCGATCACGACCAGCGCCGACGACCCGACCAGGGTGTCGACGTCGAAGGCCAGCTCGCCGATCTCCACCGGCCCGAACGTCAGCGCCGTGCCCGCGATCAGGCCGAGGACCATCAGGAACACGCCGGGGTAGAAGAACAGCCACTTGGGGCTGTAGAGCAGCAGGAAGCGCAGGTGGCGCCAGCCGTCGCGCCAGGAGCGCAGGTGCGGCGGGCGCGAACGGCCGTCGGGCGAGAGCGTGGTGGGCACCTCGCGCACGTCGAGGCCGGACAGCGTGGAGCGGACGACCATCTCGGAGGCGAACTCCATACCCCCGGTCTGGAGGTGGAGGCGCAGGATCGAGTCGCGCCGGAAGCCACGCAGGCCGCAGTGGAAGTCGCCGATGGCCGACGGGAAGAACAGCCGGCCGATGAACGACAGCACCGGGTTGCCCAGGTAGCGGTGGAGCGGGGGCATGGCCCCGGGGGCGATGCCGCCCTTGAACCGGTTGCCCATCACGAGGTCGGCGCCGTCGCGGAGCTGCTCGACGAACGGGAGCAACGAGGTGAAGTCGTAGGAGTCGTCGGCGTCGCCCATGATCACGTACTTGCCGCGGGCGGCGCGGATGCCGCCCATGAGGGCGTTGCCGTAGCCCTTCTCGTCGACGTGGACGACACGGGCACCGGCATCACGCGCGAGCTGCTGCGAGCCGTCCGTGCTGCCGTTGTCGGCGATCAGGACTTCCCCTTCGATTCCGTGCTCCTCCATGCACGCCAATGCCTTGCGCACACAGACTTCCACGGTCTCCGCCTCGTTGAGGCAGGGCATGACCACCGTCAGTTCCACGTCTCAACCCTTCAGTAATAAGGCTCTTCCAGTGAACCATCATGCCCTGTGCCCGGCGTGCTCGGGTCAAGACCTAAAAACGACTGGCATTCTTTACAGCATGGTGAGCGTCGCGGAGATTACCCCTGTGGACCACTCCGCTCCTGGCCGGGCAGCTCGCGTGCTGTCCCTCGTGCGCCGTCATCGCGTGTTCGCCGTGGCCTTCGGCGTCGGCGCCGTGCTGCGGCTGATCACCATGCTCGGTTACGGCCCGGCGATGTGGTTCAACGACTCCTACGAGTACGTCAACGTGGCGCTGCACCCCAGGCCCCACCCGATCAGGCCCGACGGCTACAGCTTCTGGCTGATGCTGCTCAAGCCGTTCCACAGCTTCACGCTCGCCATCTTCACGCAACACCTGATGGGCCTGGCCGCGGCCGCGCTCATCTACGCCCTGCTGCGCTGCAAGTTCGCGCTGCCCAAGTGGGCGGCCACGCTCGCGGCGGCGCCGGTGCTGTTCGACGCCTACCAGATCCAGCTTGAGCAGATGGTCATGTCCGACACGCTGTTCACGCTGCTGGTCGTGGGCGTGGTGACGCTGGTGCTGTGGAAGCGGCGGCTGTCGTGGCGGGCCGGGATCGTGGTCGGGCTGCTGCTCGCGCTGACCTGGCTGACCCGGTCGATCGGCATGCCGATCCTCGGGCTCGTGGTGCTCTACCTGATCGTCCAGCGCACGGGGTGGCGGCCCATCGTGGCGGTCATCGCGGCGTGCGCGGTTCCCGTTCTTAGCTATATGGGTTGGTTTTCGACAAATTACGGCAAATTCGCCATGACCAACAGCGACGGGCTCATCCTCTACATGCGTACCGCGATCTTCGCCGACTGCAACGAGATGAAGATCGACAAGTACAAGGAGGTGCAGCTTCTCCTGTTGTGCATCAACGACCCGGTCAACCAGCGCAAAGACTACGCACAGTGGTATCTGTGGGGCCAGGGCAACGGCGACGGCACGGGCACCGGCGAGGTCCTCCACCGGTGGGGCATCAACAAGAAGTTCAGCGGCATCACCAACGACGCGGCCAGCGCGTTCGCGACGCGGGCGATCCTGTCCCAGCCGGGCGACTACCTGAAGGTGGTCGCACGCGACTTCTTCCGCTCCTTCCACTGGGGACGGCCGCGCTTCCCGGACGAGTCGACGTACAACATGTACCAGTTCAAGCCCTATTACGAGGTGGACGACACCGGGCGGCCCAAGCGCCTGCCGAAGTGGTCCTCCTACGGGGGCGGCCACACCGACACCGACGCGTTCAGCTACGAGCAGGGCCCGCCCGAGACCAGGATCGTCCACCCGTGGGCGGACATCATGAGCGGCTACCAGAAGATCTTCTACCTGCGCGGCATCATGCTCGGCGGCATCATGCTGATCGGCCTGTACGGCATCGTCGTCCGCTGGCGCAGGTTCGGCGGCCCGGTGGCGCTGCCCTGGCTGGGGGCGTTCGGGCTGTTGCTGGCCCCGGCGGCGACGGCCGAGTTCGACTACCGCTACGTGCTGCCGGCCGTCCCGCTGGCCTGCATCGCGGCGGCCATCACGCTGCGCAAGGGCGTCACTTGGGGGCGGCGGTCACCCAAGAGCGCATCAGCATCCGAGCCCACCACTGTGTCTGCGTGAGCGTCTCGGCCGTGAGCACCGGCTGCAGCCACCAGAAGTTGATCAGCACGATCATCGCGAACGCGCCTGCGAACGCCGCCCCGACGGCCCTGCGCGTGGGCGGCGCGTCGGCCCGGCCGAGCACGAGCCCGGCCATCAGCACGACCGCCAGCACCATGAACGGCACCACCGGCAGCATGTAGAACAGGTACATCGTGCGGTCGTCGGCCAGGGCGTAGTAGAACCAGGGCAGCCAGCCCATCGCGTACGCCAGCAGCACCGCCCCGGCCCGCCAGTCGCGGCTCCTGGCGTACAGGACGGCCGTGCCCGCCAGCGCGAGCAGCGCGCCGAACCACAGGGCGGGGGTGCCGGTCCCGTGGATCGCCTGCGCGCACGCGGAGGCCCCGCACGCCGACGGCGGCACGTCGACGGGGTAATAGAACGACACCGGGCGGACGAGCAGCGGCCACGTCCAGGGGTCGGACATGTACTGGTGGTACTCGTGCACCCCGCTGTGGAAGGTGAAGACCTGCCACTGGTACTGGACCCATGAGCGCATGGAGTCGAACAGGAAGAAGAAGGGGCCGGAGGAGGTGGCCTGGTCCCAGTTGCGGCCGTAGCCGTTGGCGGAGGCGAACCAGCCGGTCCAGGTGGCCATGTAGGCCACGAAGGGGATGACGGTGAAGGAGAGCAGGGCGTGGGGGAGGTCTTTGTTCCAGGCTCCGGCGTAGGGGCGTTTGAGTCCGATGGCTCGGCGGGCGCCGAAGTCCCACATGAGGGACATGATGGCGAAGGCGACGGCGAAGGCGAGTCCGGACCATTTGACGGACATGGCGAAGGCGAGGCAGACGCCGGCGGCCAGGCGCCAGGGCCGGGCGCCGAGCCAGGGGCCGTGGGGTGAGACGGGTGAGTTCTCGTACCAGGCGACCAGTCGCTCGCGGGCGCGGTC
>NZ_JBSFGJ010000111.1:0-24619 GCF_053596515.1 Nonomuraea sp. NPDC001684 | reverse complement strand
CCGAGCTGAACGGCGGCAGGCTGGCCGAGGTGGCCAGGAGCTTCGGCTTCGGCGTCCCGATCAAGCCGGGCGTGCCCGCCGACTGCCCGGCGACCGTCACGTTGCCGGGGTCGCCGCCGAAGGCCGCGACGTTGTCGCGCACCCACTCCAGCGCGGCCAGCCAGTCGAGCACGCCCCGGTTGAGCGGGGCGTCGTCCAGGGCGAGGAAGCCCTCGAAGCCGAGCCGGTAGTTGACGGCCACGCACACCACGCCGTCGCGGGCGAAGCGGTGGCCCTGGTGCCAGGCCGCCCCGTTGCCGCCGATGGAGAACGCGCCGCCGTGGATCCAGACCAGGACGGGCAGCCCCGTCTCGCCGGCGCCGGGGGTGCGCACGTCGAGGTTGAGGCAGTCCTCGCCGGTCTCGAAGACGTCGGGCGCGTACAGGCCGATGTCCGCGCCGGCCGCCTGCGGGGCGGCGGGGCCGCGCGTGACGGCGGGCCGCACGCCGTCCCACGGGGGCGGCGGGACGGGCGCGCCGAAGCGGTGCTCGCCGAAGGGCGGGGCGGCGTACGGCACGCCGAGGAAGGCCGGCCCGCCCTCCTCGGCCCTGCCCTCGACCAGCCCGGACGTGGTACGGACGATCACGCGCGACGCCATCCGGCCGTCCCTTCGACGATTCTGACGGCCGCCCGGGTGAGCGGTTCGAGGCCGTCCTCGTACACCTTGTCGAGGGTGTCGGCCGAGTCGAACAGGTACATGGGGGCCGACAGGAAGTGCACCAGCGGCACCCCTTCAGGGTGGAAGAAGGCCCCGTCGGTGGGCGGCATCGGGGAGAAGGCGTCCGGCGGCAGCACGAACGAGCGTCTCAGGTCCTCCGCGACGAGGGCCGCCGCCACCAGGCTCTCCAGCTCCGGCTTCCGGGTGGTGAACCACCAGCCGGGTTCGGGGTCGCCGGTGGGGACCAGCTCGCCGTCCACGGCCACGCACCGGCGGGCGGCGTGCTCCAGGTGGAGCTGGAGCACGACGTCGCCGAGCAGGCCGCGGTGCTCTTCGATGAAGGCCCGGGTGCCGGCTGCGTGCGCCATGTGCCCCGCGGTCAGCAGGAAGAGCAGGTTGTGCGGCCGGTCCCGCTCGGGCACGGCCGCCCAGTACCGGGCGGCGGCCAGCACCAGCGCGATCCCCGAGGCGTCCTCGACGGCCGAGGCCCAGGGCGCGTCGTGGTGCGAGCCGATGATCACCCACTGGTCGGAGCGGCCGGGCAGCGTGCCGATCACGTTGTGCGAGACGGCCGGGCCGGTCTCCGACTCGACGGTGAGCGTGCCCGTGCAGGGGCCCGCGTCGACCAGGTCGAGCACCCGCCGCGAGTCGCCGCCCGACAACCAGACGGCCGGCAGGTCGCGGTGCACGGCGTCGTAGGGCACGTAGTAGTCGCGGGTCTCCCACGGCACGCCGGTCAGCGCGCCCGCGAACGCGGCGGCGCCGCCGTCGATCACGCCGTGGAGCACGTCGAGGTGGTCGAGCTGGAACGGCAGCGTCTGGACCAGGTCGTCGAAGACGCCCTCGGGGTCGTGCACGGCCGTCGCCAGGTCCCTGACGTAGGACTGCGGCAGCTCGGTGAAGGCGTACTCGGGCACGACGATCGCGCCCGGCACGACCTCGCGGCTGACCGGCGCGGTCACGGTCGCCTTCGGCGTGGTGTACGGCAGCGCGGACGCCGCCACCCGCACGACCCTCGACGGGTCGGCGTCCAGGCGCACCACCAGGGACGCCGTCACCGGCCGCCAGACGGGCAGCTCGACCGGCGCGAGCCGTACGTCGCGCAGCCCGAACTCGGCGAGGCGCTCGGCGGCCCATGCGGCGGTCCAGTCGTCGGCCGGGTAGCCGGGCCGCCGGACGCCGCGCGCGGTGACGGTCTCGATCCACTCCATCATCCGGGCGGCGCCGGGGATCAGGTCCGGGATCATCGTTTCACGCCTCCGAAGGTGAGCCCCGCCACGTAGTAGCGCTGCAGCGCGACCATGAGAATGAACGGCGGCACGGCGGTGACCAGCGCCGCGGTGGTGGTCAGGTGGTAGGTGACGCCGACCTCGCTCTGGAAGTTGGCCAGCCCCACCGGCAGCGGCCACAACTCCTGCTCGTTGGCCACGATCAGCGGCCACAGCAGGTTGTCCCACTGCGCCAGGAAGTGCACGAGGAACAGGGTGATGAGCGCGGGCCGCAGCAGCGGCACGGCGATGCGCGCGAAGATGCGGAACTCCCCCGCGCCGTCGACCCGCGCGGCCAGCAGCAGCTCCTTCGGGATGCCGAGGGCGAACTGGCGCACCAGGAAGACGCCGAACGCGCTGATCATGCCCGGCACCATCATGCCCTGGAACGTGTTGACCCAGCCGAGCTCCTTCACGATGAGGAAGACCGGGATGACCATGACCATCGGGGTGAGCGCGAGCGTGCCGACCACCAGCGCGAACAGGACGCGGCGGCCAGGGAAGGACAGGTGGGCCATCGCGTGCCCGGCGGCGGCCGAGAAGAGCACGTCCAGGACGCCGGTGCCGACGCACAGGATCAGGCTGTTGCGCAGGTACGTGGGCAGGTTGCCCGCGCCGAACAGCACCCCGATGTTCTCGGGCAGGTGGAAGCCGTTGAAGACCAGCCCGCGCAGGTCGGTGTCGTCCGGCGCCGAGGCGACGACGACCATGGCGTAGACCGGCAGCAGCATGAACCCGACCGCGACGATCAGCCAGACGGCGCGCAGCACCTTCATTCGTCGCCGCCCTTCAGGAACGCGAACTGCAGCGCCGAGACGATCACCATGGCGACGAGCAGCACCATGCCCATGGCGGCGGCGTAGCCCATGTGCTCGTAGGGGAAGGCGTTGGCCCAGATGTAGTACGGCAGCACCTGGGTGGCGTCGGCGGGCCCGCCGCCGGTGAGCAGGAAGGCGGGCACGAACGCCTGCATCGATCCGGCGACCGAGATGACCAGGACGAACAGCAGCGTCCTGCGCAGCAGCGGGAGCGTGATGCGGGTGAACGTGGTGACCGGCCCGGAGCCGTCGATGGCGGCGGCCTCGTACACCTCGCCGGGCAGCGCCTGCAGCCCGGCGGTCAGGATGATCACGAACAGCCCCATGCTCTTCCAGACCACCATCACGACCAGGGCCCAGATGGCCAGGCCGGAGCTGGTCAGCCAGGACTGCGGCGGGATCCCGGCCAGGCCGAGGAGGGTGTTGGCCAGGCCGCGGTCGGAGTAGATGATCACCCAGACCATGGACGTGGCGGCGAGCGGCATCACGGCCGGGATCATGACGAGCGCCCTGAGCCAGCGGTTGAGCCGTCCCGGCCTGCTCAGCGGCACGGCCACCAGCAGGGCCAGCACGATCGTCGGGACGACCGTGCACACCGTGTAGACGACGGTGATCCACGCCGAGTTGAGGAAGCCGGGATCGGCGAACATGCGCTCGTAGTTGGCCAGGCCGATCCAGTTGGGCGTCCCGGCCATCTCGTAGTCGGTGAAGCTGAGATAGATCGCGGACAGGAACGGGACCAGCCAGAACACCACGAAGAAGACGGCCACCGGCAGGGTCAGCGCCACGCCCGCCGTGGCCTGGGGCCGGGCCCTGACCCTGCCGAGCACGCTCACCGGACCGTGCGGACGGGCTCCGACTCCGCCGAGCACGCTCACAGGACCGGTCGCACGGTGGCGTCGAAGGTCGCCGCGGCCTGGGCCGGGGTGGCCTTGCCGTGGGCGACGGAGTCCACGGCGCCGGACGCGGCCTTGGCCAGTTCGAGCGCGCCGGGGATGATCGGGCCGAAGTCGACGTGCGGCAGGCTGTCGGCGACGATCTCCATGATCTCGGACTTGCCGCGCGGCCCGGCCTCGCGCCAGCCCTTGGTCGGGATGATGATGCCGTTGTCGAGGTTGGCGGCCACCGACGGGGCGCCCTGGAGGTAGTTGACCAGGTGCCAGGCGGTGAACTGGTTGGGCGAGTCCTTGGCCACGCCCCAGCCCCACGTGTAGGCGGGGACGACGGACGGCCCGCCGTCCCAGGTGGGCATGGGGGCGACGCCGTACTGCTTGCCGAAGGTGAGCTTGTCCTTGCCCAGCTTCTCCAGCGCGGGGCCGAGGAAGGCGCCGCTGACGACCATGGCCGCCTGGCCGGAGTAGAACAGGCCGAGCGCGCCCAGCGGGTTGGAGAGCTTGGGGTTGCCGATGCCCGACATGTACGTCAGGGCGGCGATGCCCTGCTCGGTGGCCAGCGACGCCTTGCCGCCGCCCGCCGCGACGAGCTCGCCGCCCTTGCCGCGGACGAGGGCGGTCAGCGTCATGAGGGCCCACTGCGGATCGCCGTAGAGCCACTGCAGGCCGACCCGCGCCCGGTCGGACGAGGTCAGCTTGGCGCTGTACTCGGCGACCTCCTCCCAGGTCGCCGGGGGCTTGTCGGGGTCGAGCCCGGCCTGCTCGAACCGGTCCTTGCGGTAGTAGAGCAGGCAGGGGTTGAAGTCGATGGGCACGCCGTAGGGCACGTCCTGGTAGGTGAGCGGGGCGGTCGTGCCCGGCTCGTAGTTCGCCAGGGGCAGGGCCTTGGTGTCGACGGGGGCGAGCCGCTGCTTCTTGGCGTGGGCGGGGAAGCTCCAGTGGCCGATCTTGAAGACGTCGGGCGGGGCGCCGCCGCTGAAGGCGGTCAGCAGTTTGGCGTCGAGCTGGCCCACGGGCAGGTAGAGCAGCTTGACGTCCACCTTGAACTCGGCGATGTAGCGGTGCACGAGCTCCTGGAACTGCTGTCCGGTGTCCTGCGAGCCGTGCAGCCAGACGGTGACCTCGCCGTGCGGCCCGGCGGCCGCGGCCTGCTGCCGGGGCTGGTCCTTGCCGCATCCGGCGAGCAGGGTGAGCGCGCCGGCGGCGAGGAGCCCGCGCCGCGTCAGATCCGCCATGGTGGTTCTCCTAGGTGAGGTTCTTGAGCGCCTGGTTCTGCCAGGCGGTGTTGGTGGGGAGCTCGGGGGCGCCGCCGGCGAACGCCCCGCGGGCCTGGGCGTCGGCCTGGAGCCGGTACCTCAGCCAGGCGGTCACGTAGCCGAGGAAGGCCCCGCCGGTGTTCTGGATGTCGTTGTGTCCCGCGCCCTTGAGCAGCGCCCGGCCCGCTCCGGCGGTGGCCTGGTCGTAGTAGCCCTGCACGGTCGCGGCCGAGGAGATCAGCCAGTCGTCGGCGCCGCTGAGGAAGAGCACCGGGCAGGTCAGGGCGGCCACCGAGAACTCGTCCCCGGGGCTGGCCATCCACTGCGCGGGCACGGCGATCGGCACGACGGTCTTGATCAGCCCGGCGGAGTGGTTGGCCGCGTTGACGACCCCGCCCGCGCCCTGGGAGTGGCCGACGGCTCCGACCTGGGCGGTGTTCAGCTTGCCGTGGAAGACGCTGGCGGGGTCGGCGTCCAGGCCCACGAGGTGCTGGGCGGCGGCGAGGATCTCGGCGCCGGTGCCCGTGGTGGTGTCGGTGGAGGCGACCACCGCGAAGCCCCAGGAGGCCAGGTGGTTGAGCAGCCCCGGATAGTTGTCGGGGGTGGCCCACGAGCCGTTGCCCCACGTGACGATCGGGTGGGTGACGCCGCCCGCGCCGAGGTTGGAGGGGTAGTAGAGCCGGTGGCCGCCCGAGGTGCCGGTGGCGACCGGCCACGGACCCGTCGCCTTGTAGATGGTCTCGATGGTGGAGGCGGCGTCGGCCGCGGTGGTCCACGACAGGAATCCGGCCGACATGAGGCCGAGCGCCCCTGCCCGCAACGCCTGCCGACGAGTGATGTTCTCCATGGTCACCTCGTGGGATATTTGGAGACGTGAACGTCTCCTAAGAGAGGGAAGTACGATCGGTGAGCGATGTCAAGAGATGAACAGAAGGAAGTTCCGGCGGTTCGGCCGCTTCCCCGGGGCCGGCACGGGCTCTCCCCCGACACGGTGCGCGAGTCGCAGCGCGACCGCCTCGTGGAGGCCATGCTGCGGCTGGTCGCCAGGCGCGGCTACGCCGCCACGAGCGTGCCCGACGTGATCGCCGCCGCGCGGGTCTCGCGCAACGCCTTCTACGCCCAGTTCGCCGACAAGGAGGCGTGCTTCCTCGCCGGCTGCGAGCGCGACCTGCCCGAGATGATCGCCTCGATCCGGACGGCCGCGTCGGAGGCGGGCGACCGCTGGCGCACGGCGCTGCGGCTGGGCCTGGCCGCCTACCTGCGGTGGTGGCAGGAGCGCCCGGAGTACGCGCAGGCGTACTTCGTGGAGTTGCCGAGGGCGGGCGAGCGGGCCGTCGAGCAGCGTGACACCGCCTACCGGCCCTTTCTGGACATGCTGGCGGCGCTGGCCGCGCGGGCCAGGCTGGAGGACCCCTCGCTGCCGCCGCTGCGCGCCGCGATCCCCCGGCTGATCGTCTACGGCACCACCGAGTTCATCGCCTCGGAGGTGCGCGCGGGCCGCGCCGCCAGGCTGACGTCGTCGGCGGGCGACCTCTACCACTACGCGGTCGCCCTGCTCGCCGGCCCCGATCACGGCATCGGGACCACCCCTTCCGCCTGAACCCGCCAGCCCTCGGGGAAGCAGCCCGACGCCGCCATGTGGGCGACGGCGGCCAGCAGGCCGCCGTTGCCCGGCAGGTAGAGGGGCAGCAGGCCGGGCCACTGGTGGTTGTGGCCGCTGGGCAGGTACGTGTTCTTCGGGGCGTCCATCAGCAACGCGTCCACGGCGGTGCCGGGCTCGCCGAGCCGGGCCGCGCACATGGCGAGCATCGGGAAGTCCCAGCCCCAGGCGCTGTCCCAGTCCCAGTCGGCGAGCACGTCGTGCAGGGTGGCCCGCATGGTCTCGGGGTCGATCAGCGGGGTGGGCGGCACGAACCCGAGCGCGCCGGTCATCGAGGGGTGGTCGGTCCTGACCGTGTACGGCTCCACGCCGATGGCCGCGTACACGCCGTCGCGCACCAGCGGCCGGGCCAGGCCGTCCAGCACCCGCGCCCACTCCGGGTCGGGATCGAGGCCGAGCAGGCCCCGCCACCGCTGGGCCGTCGCCAGCCCCCACCACCAGTAGGCCAGCTCGAACGCGGGATCGCGCACCGTCCTCCTGGACTCGTGGTAGGACTCCTGCGCCGGCACCAGCGGCGGCCCCAGGTGCCCGCCGGCCGCGAAGGAGGCCATGAACTCGGCCGTCTCGAACACCAGGTCCCGGTACTCCTCCAGCGCCCCCGGACGGATCCGGCGGAGCAGCTCGGCGAAGGAGATCAGGTGCGGCTGCTGCCAGACGATGAAGGCGCCGATCTCGCTCGGGCTCTCCCTGCCCTCCGGCCCCACCTGCTTGGGCCAGCGGGCGCCGCGGAACCCCTGCCGCGCGGCCGTGGCCCTGGCCCGCGGCAGGATCGAGCGGTACCACGGCAGGCTCCGCTCCAGCAGCTCCGGCCGGCCCCACAGGGCGAAGTGGGCGGCGTGCCACCAGTGCATCTCCAGGTGGAACTTGCCGCTCCAGGAGTTGACCGCCAGCCCGGTCTCCTGCGGCGGGGTGGTGCCCGCGCAGTTGACCGCGGTGAGGTACTGCGAGAGCACGACCCGGCGTTCGAGCTCGGGCGCCCGCGGGTCGGCGCTGCCCTCGAAGCTGACCGCGCCGCCGCGCGTCCAGAACCGCTCCCAGTGGGCGGCGGCGGCCGTACGGACCTGGGAGAAGGACGGCAGGCCGGCGCCGACGGGATGCCGGGCGAACTCGACGACGAGCTCCAGCTCCTCGCCCTGGATCAGGTACACGTGGGGGGCGGGCGAGGTGAACCGCGCCGCCCCCGTCCACTCGGCGGCCACGTGGTAGCCGTCCTGGTCCAGGACGCGGGTGAAGTCGCAGCGCGAGCCGCGCCGCGCGCACGTGGTGGTGTGCCGGTCGGGGCTGTCCCAGTCGGCAGTGGTGTGCCAGCCGTCGCTGGCGTAGGGGAAGGCGATCCTGACGCCCGTGCCGCCGGTGATGCGTACGGCCAGCAGGTCGCGCTCGGGATGACAGACCGTCTCCACCTCGTGCGGCCGGCCGTCCAGCTCGAAGGAGCTGGACAGCGTGCCGGTCCACAGGTCGAGGGTCTGCGCCGACCGGCCGAGCGGGGCGTCCTCGCCGGCGTCGAGGCCGATCCGGCCGAGGTGCAGGCGGTGCGGGTTGACGTGCAGCCAGCCGCCCGCCTCGGTGGCCGGATACAGGTCGGGGTAGCCGACGCCGTCGTAGTCGGTGAGCGCGTCCTCCAGCACGTGGCCCTTGGGGTTGGGCATCGTGTGCCAGCCCCACTGCGCCTGCGTGCCGAGCGGCGCGAACGTCTGGAGCCCGGTGGCGTCGGCGGTGAAGGCGAACTCGCCGTTGCCGACGGTGAGCGGGCACCCGGCGTCGGCGACGTTGTGCCGGCGCACGAGTGCCCTTCGGTCTATGCTCACGCACACCCCGGCGTGCCGGAGGCCCGCTGCTGGCGCATGGTCGTCACGTCGCCCGCGACGGCCGACTGGGCCATCGGGCCGAGGTCGAGCACGACGTCGGTGAAGGCGAGCGACGCCTTGCGCATCACCGGCAGGTCGATCGCCTCGGCGCCGAACTGCGGCGAGAACAGCGTCTTGGGCGCGGCGATGGGCGCGATGACGGGCAGCAGGTGCTGGTTGTACGGCGTGCCCTCGCCGCCGAAGCTGCAGTGGTGCGGCACGGTGGCCAGGTCGGCCGCCGACAGGCCCTTGAGGATCGCGGTGCGCCGCACGTCCCAGTACTCGATGTGGCCCTTGACCAGCTCGCGCAGCGGCGTGCTCTCGCTGACGGGGACCCACAGCAGCTCGGTGAGGGTGGGGCTGGCGACGAGCTGCTTGCCCGGCAGGCCGTTCGGCCTGGCGACCGCGTCGTAGCGCTTGGCGCCGAGGTGTTCGAGCACGACGACGGAGGAGACCTTGCCCTGGTCGTACTCGGCGTCGAGCTGGGCGGCGAGCTGACCGGCGCCGCCCTCGCGGACGTCGGGACCGGTCAGGTGCTGGTAGAGGTGGCCGGTCACGAACGCGAACTGCACGGTCCGCGGACGGCACTCCACCGGCAGCGTCGACAGGTAACGGGCCATCTCGATCATGGTGAGCGGGCCGTTGTCCCACACCGGGCTCATGCCGTCGGTGTGGCTCTCCACGACGATCTTCTGGGCGCTGCCGCCGGGCAGCGTGGCGAGCAGGGTGCGGGTCGTCGTCGGCGTCCAGGCGGCGTTCACCGTCAGCGACGCCTGGACCGGCTGCCCGGCGGCCAGCGCGTCCTTGATCTGCTTGCCCTGGTCGGCGCCGACGTACGCGCCGGGCACGCCGTACGGCAGGCCCTCGTAGGGGGCGTACATGTCCTTGATCTGGGCGTGCGGGAGCTGGCTGACCTCGATCACGCCCAGCGCGCCCGCGGCGGCGGCCGCCTTGAGGTCGGCGTCGGCCGCGGCCGGGGCCTCCATCGACTCGGAGCCGAGCAGGTTGATCGTCATGCCCGGGTCGTACATGGAGTAGCCGAGGGTGGGCGGATAGAACAGCAGGTTGGGCACGCTGGTCCAGGGCAGGTCCCGGACGACGATCTTCCCGGCGGCGTTGGCGGCGGTGATGTTCGTCCCCGCGGCCAGGTGCACGAGCGGCGCCGAGACGCCGCCCGCGCCGGTGGAGGAGGAGAACGGCACGGGCGCCGCGACCTGCACGGACGTGCCGCCGACGGTCAGCCCGGTGCCGAGGTTGTCCCAGCGGTCGATGGCGTAGGGCAGGGAGGAGAGCTGGAGGCCGGGGATGGCCGCCATCTCCTCCTCCAGCCAGTCGACGTAGCCGGCGTGCGCGGCCGAGCCGGTCGGCCTGGGCCCGAACGTTCCCTGCCGGGTGGCCAGGGCGCTCAGCCGGGCCTCGGAGGCGAACGCGGCCGGGTCCACCCTGACCGGGCAGACCGTGGCGGACGCCTGGGCCAGGGCCGGTTGCGCGGGCGCGACCAGCGGGAGGAGAAGGGCGAGGAGAGCGAGTCGTCTCACGTGGGGGGTCCTTCCATCGAATCGTTTTAATGCATGGCCCGCGACAGTCCCCCGAGGCGCGGCCGAGTTCTCAGCGGCGGGGCGGTCCGGTGGTGCCGCGGACGATCAGCGTGGGCGACACCGACGACGCCACCGACCGGGTGCGTCCTTCGATGCGCTCGACGAGCAGGCGCGCGGCGGTCGCCCCGATCACCCGTCCGTCCTGGTCGACGCTGGTGAGCGAGATGCGCTTGAGCGAGGCGATGCCGATGTTGTCGTAACCGGCGACGGAGAGGTCCTCCGGCACCGACAGGCCGGCCTCGTCGGCGGCGCGCAGGACGCCGAGCGCCGCGATGTCGGCCCCGGCGAAGATCGCGGTGGGCCGGTCGTCGCGGGCGAGCAGTTCCCGTGCGCCCTCGTAGCCGCCCTCCTCGGTGAAGGAGGTGGCCAGCACGTCGTCGGCGAGCCCGTGGGCGCGCATCGCCTGGCGGTAGCCTTCGGCGCGCACCATGTGCGGCAGTCCCTGGGCGCGGGCCCGCTCCAGGTGGGTGATGTGCGCGATGCGGGTGTGCCCGAGCCCGACCAGGTGGTCGACCACGAGCCGGGCCCCCATCACGTCGTCGTCGACGACCGCGTCGTGGTCCGCGGCGCCGCCGTGCCTGCCCACCACGACGACCGGGACGGCCGCCGCGATGGCGGCGAGTTCGGCGTCCGTCATGACCGGCGAGATCAGGATGAGCCCGTCCATGCTCCGGTCGATCATGGCGTCGGTCATCCTGGCCTGCGTCTTGGGCTCGATACCGCCGGGCCCGAGCAGCACCTGGTACTCGGTGTCGCCCAGCCGGCCGGTGATGCCCTCGATGATGTCGGGGAAGAACGGGTTGCGGGTGTCGGAGAGCATGACGCCGAGGGTGTAGGTGCGTCCGCGCAGGGCGCGGGCCGCGGCGTGCGGGCGGTAGCCCAGCTCGTCGATGGCCTGCCGCACCTTGGCCTGCATCTCCGCGCTCACGCCGTACGCGCCGCGCACCACCTTCGACACGGCGGCCGTGGAGACCCCGGCCCGCCTGGCCACATCGGCGATCGTCACCCGTCCGCTCGTCACACGCCATCCTTTTGGGTTCTCGTAGAACGAACTACACACTTTGCTGGAAGCAGAGGCTAGCCCGCCACCACTCCTCAGGTCCACCCCTTGACGGAGGTTTCGATCTTGCCGTAGAACGTTCTACACATTCTCCCCCTCATGAACAGGAGCACGAGCGTGAGAGCACCAACTCGTCCGCTCGGCGCGGCGATAGGCGCCGTCCTCGCCCTGTCCCTCTCCGGCTGCGGATCCTCCGCCCCCGAGGGGACCGGTCAGGTGAAGCTGACCCTCTGGCACAACAGCGCGGACCCGGCGCCGCTGCTGGAGATGTACAAGAAGTTCGAGAAGCAGTCCGGCCACAAGATCGAGCTCGTGTCCATCCCGTCCGACGGGTTCGAGGACACCACCCAGACCAAGTGGGCCACCGGCGAGCGCCCGGACGTCCTGGAGTACCACGCGACGGTGAGCGGCCTGCTCGCCCTCAACCCGGCCGAGAACCTGCGCGACCTGACCGGCGAGGCGTACATCGCCCGGTCCGGCGACCTCTACCAGGCCGCCGGGGCCGTGGGCGGCAAGGTCTACGCCGCCATCACCGGCTTCCCCCAGGTCTTCGGCCTCTACTACAACAAGAAGGTCTTCACCAAGGCCGGGCTGACCCCACCGGCGAACTTCACCGAGCTGGCCGCCGCCTGCCCCAAGCTCAAGGCCGCCGGCGTCACGCCGGTCTTCGAGTCGGGCGGCTCGATCTGGCCCGTGCAGATCCTGCCCATCCTCTACCTGGCCGGCGCCAACCAGGCCAACGCCTACGGCAAGGCCATCGCTGGCCACAGCAGCACGCTGGCCGACCCCGGCTCGCCCTTCGTCGCCGGGCTGACCGCCTACGCCAAGCTGAAGGCCGACGGCTGTTTCAACAAGGACATCGTCACGGCCAAGTTCGAGGACTCGATGAAGGCCCTGGTGACCGGCGAGGCCGCCATGGTCGCCCAGCACTCCGACATGCTCCCGGCCCTGCTCGCGGCCGCCGGCGGCGACCAGAAGACCGTGGACGAGTCCGTCGGCTTCGTCGGCCTGTCCAGCGACAAGCCGCTGGTGACCTACGCGCCCGGCCCGATCGGCACGTTCTACCTGCCCAAGACCGGTGACCCGGCGCGCGAGAAGGCCGCGCTCGACTTCGTGCGCTTCATGACCGGCCCGGCCTACGCCGAGTACGTCGCCGCGGCCAAGACCTTCCCGGTGCTCAAGGGCGTGCCCGATCCGCAGGGCGTCTCCTCCGTGTTGCAGGACGTCAAGAAGGCGTACGACACCGGCGCCGTCATCGCCTTCAACTCCGACATCCCCGGCATGGGCGGGCTGGCCCAGCTCATGTCCGAGCTGATCGCCGGCCAGAAGGACCCGCAGAAGGCGGCGACCCAGCTCCAGGGCCAGGTCGAGCAGGCGGCCAAGGCGGCAGGACTGCCCGGATGGTGATGCGGAACAGGGCGGCCTGGCTGCCGTGGGCGCTGCCCGCGATCGTGCTGGTCACGGTCTTCTTCGTCGCCCCGTTCCTGCTCAACGTGCGGTTCGCGTTCTCCTCCTGGACGAGCTTCCGGGCCGAGATCACCTGGAACGGGCTGGAGAACGTCCGCACGCTGATCGACCAGGACCTGCTGGCCAACGCGGTCACCGTGACCGTGCTGTACGCGATCCTGTGCATGGCGATCCAGAACACCGTCAGCCTCTCGCTGGCCCTGGCCCTCCAGCGGACCAGCGGCATCAACACCGTCTTCCGCTCGGCGTTCTTCCTGCCGACGCTCATCTCGCCGCTGGCCGCCGGGTACATCTGGCGCGGGCTGCTGGCCCCCGACGGGGCGATCAACTCCTTCCTCGGCATCGAGTGGGCGTGGCTGGGCGAACCGTCCACCGCGCTGGTGGTGGTCGCGTTCATCGACGCGTGGAAGTGGAGCGGGCTGATCACCCTGGTCTACATCGCGGGCCTCAACTCCATCCCGAAGTCGCTGCTGGAGTCGGCGACCGTGGACGGCGCCGGCCCGTGGACCCGGCTGCGGCGGGTGGTGTTCCCGATGCTCGCCCCCGCGCTGACCTTCAACGTGGCCGTCACGCTGGTGGGCGCGCTCAGCGCGTACGACGTGATCGCCGCCACCACCGGCGGCGGCCCCGGCGACCACACGCGGGCCCTGAACGTGGTGATGCGCCAGCAATGGGGCCAGGGCTTCTTCGGCTCGGCCAGCGCGCTGGGCTTCACCGTGACGCTGCTGGTGATCGCGACGGCCGTGCCCCTGGTGTGGTGGCTGCGGCGCAGGGAGGTGACGGGATGAGAGCGGCGCTCAAGTACGCGGCGCTGACGATCTTCGCGGTCCCGTGGGTGCTCGTGCCCGTCTGGCTGGTGGTCGTCAACTCCTTCAAGCCCGCGGGCGAGGCCGCCGAGCTGGGCCTCGGCCTGCCCAGGACGTGGGCGATCGCCGAGAACTACGGCATCGTGCTCGACCGGGGCGGCTACCTGACCGGGCTGCTCAACAGCCTCAAGGTGACCGTGCCGATCGTGATCGCGGTGGTGCTGCTCGGCGCGGCGGCGGCGTGGGCGTTCGGGCGCAGCCGGTCGCGGTGGCTGCAGGCGGCCTACTTCGTGATGGGGTTGTCAATCCTGCTGCCGCCGTCCATCATCCCGACCGTCTATCTGCTGCGCGCCCTGTCGCTGGACGGCGGCTCGCTCGGCTACGTGCTGACGATGACCGGCTGCCGCCTGGGCGTCGTGATCTTCCTGGCCACCGGGTTCGTCCGGGCGTTCCCGCCGGACCTGGAGCAGGCCGCCGCCATCGACGGCGCCTCGCGTCCGCAGGTGTTCGTGCGCATCCTGCTGCCCCTGCTGCGGCCGGTGCTGTTCGTCGGCGGCGTGATCCTGATCATCAACGTCTGGAACGACTTCTTCTTCGCCCTCTTCCTGCTCCAGGGCAGCGCGAACGCCACGCTGCCGCTGAGCCTGTTCCAGTTCGCCTCCGGCACCCTGCAGAGCCTGAACTGGAACCTCGTCTTCGCCCACGTCCTGCTCACCACGCTGCCCCTGGTGGCGGTGTACGCCGTCGCGCAGAAGCGCGTCCTGGCCGGCCTCACGGAAGGTGCACTGAAGGGATGACCACGCACGACATCGCGCTCGACTGGGTCAGGCGCGAGATCAAGGAGGGACGGCTGCCGTGCGCGGTGTTCGGCGCGGCGACCTCCGACGGGATCCAGGTGCTGGAGGCGTTCGGCACCCACGACGGCCGCGGGACCAGGACCGACGACCACTTCGCGCTGTTCTCGGTGACCAAGCCGCTGATGGGCCTGCTGGCCCTGCGCCAGGTCGAGCGCGGGCTGTTGTCGCTGCGCCGCCCGCTGCGGGACGTGCTGCCGAACTTCGCCCGGCCCGACGTGACGCTCTGGCATCTACTGACCCACACCAGCGGCATCGCCGAGCAGACGCTGACGCCCGACGACCTGGTGGAGCACCTCCTCACCGCGCCGTCGCTGTTCGAGGCGGGCACCCTCAGCCACTACTCCAACCTGGCCTTCGCCGGGATCGCGGAGATGGTCCGCGACGTCACCGGCCGCGACGTGGCCGAGCTGGTCGACTCCGACCTGAACGCGCTGGTGCCGGGCGGCGGGCGGATCACCTTCGACCCGGCGTGCGAGGCGGCCGAGGTGCACGGCCTCGAACTGCTCGGGCCCGGCTTCGACTTCGACGCGTTCGTCCGGCTCCGCCATCCGGCGGGCGCGCTGTTCTCCCGCGCCGAGGACCTGCTGGCGCTGGGCGGCGCGCTGCTGCGCGGCGACCGCGCGCTGATCCATCCGACCACCCTGGCCGCCATGACGACCCCGCAGACGACCGGCCTGGTCAAGCTGCAGCCCGACCCGGTCAACGCCGGACAGGACTGGGGGCTCACCTGGAACCTGCGCCACTCGGCCCCCGGGCTGCTGGAACGGCGGCTGTACGGGCACGGCGGCGCCTCGGGCTGCCAGTGGTGGATGTACCCGGAGCAGGACGCGTGCTTCGTACTGCTGATCAACGTGATGGCGCCGAGCCTGTCCGGCGTCGACGTCGACGGCCTGCACAACGCCTTCACCACCGGGCTCGATGCGTGAACCGGGACTCGGGGGTGCTCGACGTGCAGGTCTCGGGCGCGCAGACGCCCTACATCCGGCCGGCTCCGCCCGGCGCGCGGGCGGGCCTGACGTGCGGTCTGGCGGATCCGGTGGGCGTGGACGAGCCGTCGCCCCGCCTGTCGTGGGACGCCCGGACGACCGCGGCGGCCACCGTGGTGCTGTCCGCGGACGGGCGCGAGGTGTGGCGGTCCTCCGTGCCCGCCGGATCGTCCGGCGTGGACGTGCCGGACGAGCTGCTGACGCCGCTGACGCCGTACGCGTGGGAGGTGGAGGGGCTGGCGGCGGGCGCGTTCACCACGGGCCTGCGGGCGCGCGGCGCATGGGACGCCCCCTGGCTGCCGGGCGACCCCGAGGCCGGGGTGAGCCTGCGCGGGACGTTCACCTGGCGTCCCGCCCCGGGACGCGCCTGGCTGGCCGCCACCGCGCTCGGCGTCTACCGGGCGCTGCTCAACGGCGCGCGGCTGGGCGAGGAGGAGCTGGCCCCCGGCTGGACCGACTACGGCCACCGGACGCGCTACCGGCTGCTGGAGCTCACGGACCTGCTGGTGCCCGGCCAGAACGAGCTGGAGCTGTGGCTGGCTCCCGGCTGGTACGCCGGTCACGTCGCCGGCGGCGGCCCGCGCCGCTACGGTGACCGGCCCGCCGTCAGCGCCCAGGTGCTCGTGCGGGACGACGACGGCCCGCGCCGCGTGTTCGCCACGGACGCCGCCTGGACCCGGCGGGACCTCGGCCGCCCGCGCGCCGACCTGGTGATGGGCGAGACCGTCCAGGCGCCCGCCGAGGGGACCGCACCGGCCGGGACGACGTCCGCGCCGGAGATCCTGGTGGAGGCCGACCCCGCTCCCCCGGTCCGGGTGATCGGCACGATGCCCGCCGTGTCGGTGACCGAGCCCGCGCCGGGCGTGCAGGTGGCCGACTTCGGGCGGAACGTCGTCGGGCGCGTCCGGCTGCGCGTGGACGCGCCGGGGCCCGTGCGGATCGTCGTCCGGCACGGGGAGGAGCTGACCGCGACCGGGCGGCTCTACACCGACAACCTGCGCACCGCGGACCAGCGTGACGAGTTCGTCCTCGACGCCGGGTCACACGTCGTGGAGCCCGCCTTCACCCTGCACGGGTTCCGCTACGCGGAGGTCACCGGCTGGCCGGGCGCGCTGAGGCCGGACGACCTGGAGGCGGTGCTGCTGTCGTCCGCGCTCGCCGTCACCGGCTCGCTGACCGTGAGCGATCCCGCCGTGCGGCAGCTCGTCGCCAACATCGGCGCGTCGGCGGACGGCAACCTGGTCAGCGTGCCGACCGACTGCCCCCAGCGCGACGAGCGGACCGGCTGGACGGCCGACATCTCGGTGTTCGGCTCGACGCTCAGCTTCCTGCGGCACACGCAGGCGTTCCTGTCCGGCTGGGTGACGACGCTGATCGACGGGCAGCGGGCCGACGGAGCCGTCCCGCACGTCGCGCCGGTGCTGCCCGAGTACGGCTACGACTCCCCCGTCTGGTCCGACGCGCTGGTCGAGGTGCCGTGGCTGCTGTGGCGGCGCTACGGCGACGACCGCACGTTGCGCCGCGCGTACGACCCGATGCGGCGGTGGGCCGCCTACTGCCTGGCGCAGTCCGACGACGGCCTCAGACCGGGCCGGGCGCTGGGCGACTGGCTGGCCCCCGGCACGGTGGAGACGCCCAGGAGCCTCATCGCCACCGCCGCGCTGGCCCGCAGCCTCCGCCTGATCGCGCACGCGGCCGCCGTGCTCGGCGAGCCGCACGCCCCCGAGTACGACGAGGCCGCCGCCCGCGTGTCGGACGCCTTCCGCCGGGCCTTCCTCGACGGCCCGAGGCTGCGCACGCAGACGCAGACCGGCTACGCCGTCGCCCTGGCCTGGGATCTCGTCCGGCCGGAGGACCGCGCCGCGGCGGCGCGGGCGCTGGCCGACCTGGTCCGCGCCGACGGGCACCGGCTCATGACGGGCTTCGTCGGCACCCCCCTGCTGCTGCCCGTGTTGTCGGAGACCGGCCACCACGACCTGGCGTGCCGGATCTTCAACCAGGAGGGTTACCCGTCGTGGCGCTACCAGCTCCGCGCCGGGGCGACGACCATGTGGGAACGCTGGGACGCCTGGCACCACCGGTACGGCCTGCAGACGCCGTCCATGAACTCCTTCAACCACTACGCCTACGGCTGCGTGGGCGACTGGCTGTTCCGGCACGTCGCCGGCCTGGGCGACGACCCGCGCGGGACGGGCGGCGGGTTCGGCGAGCTGCTGCTGCGTCCGGGGCCCGTCCCGCTGCTGCGGCAGGCGCACGCCCGCTACGCGAGCGCGTCGGGGGCCGTCGAGTCGGGCTGGCGGGCCGGGCCCGACGGGGTGCAGTTCACCTTCGCCGTGCCAGAGGGCGTGACCGCCCGCGCGGTGCTGCCCGTACGCGGCGCCTGGGACGGGATGACCGTCAACGGCACCTTCCTCATGGGCCTGAACGAGCAGCTGCCGACCACCAGGCTGGCCGACGGCGGCTGCGCCCTCGACCTGCCGCCGGGCCGCTGGTCGTTCACGGCCCCCGCCGCCGCCACGTCCCACCTGCTCCAGGAGTGGGACGACCTGGGCCGGTGAACGTCAGCCGGCCAGGTCGCCGAGCCAGCGCAGGGCGGTCAGGCTCGGCATGAAGCCGTACTCGCCGCCGCGCGTGACGACGAACCGGGGCAGGGACTCCAGGCGCCGCCGTACGGGACGCCGGGGGACGGTGAAGTCGCCGGAGCCGTCGGCGGAGCCGGTCAGGGGATCCCTGGCCGGACCCCCGCCGAAGAAGACACCGTCGTTCAGCCATTCGGTCTGGACGAACTCGAACTGCCGCCCGAGATGGGCTCCGACGAAGGCGAACATCAGCCCCCGGTCGGCGCCGTCGTCGTCCAGGACGCCGTCAGGCAGCGGCGGCCCGTAGACCGTGCCGCGCCTGATCATGCGGTGCAGCCTCGGGACGCCGGCCACCGCCGCGTCCCGGGGGTTGGCCCGGCGGATGTGGCAGCCGCCGGGAGTGGTGAAGCCGGCGGGGTCGTCCTGCCGGTACAGGAAGGCGTTGCGGCGGGCGGCGTCGGCGCCGAGGGCCGGGTCGTCGTGCGACGGGCTGAGCGCCAGCGGCGCGCCGCTGCGCCAGCGACCCATGATCTTCGCGGCCAGCAGCTCCTCGTCCTGCGGATCGGCGGCGTTGTCCCTGAGGTAGCGCCGGAACAGCGCGACCCGCTGGTGCAGCTTGCGGATGGCCACGTAGGTGCCGTTGCGCCCCAGCTCGTCGGGCTGGGGGGCCTGGACGCCGCCCAGCTCGTCGGGATGGCCGAGCACGAACTCGCCCGCCTTGAGCGGCGTCTCCAGGGGGTTGGACCCGGCGATGCCGCTGCCCTCGACGGCGGGATGGCTGACGCCGTCGCGGTAGCCGAAGGGCTCGGTCTCGGTGGGCAGGGCGTGGCAGTTCTGCCGCCAGACGGCCGTCACGCCCGGAAGTGCGTCGTAGGCGGGGCGGGCGCGTTCGATCGCGGCCTGCAGGCGCGCGTTGTCGGGCGCGAGCGCCGCCAGCACCACGTGCACGTCCGGGGTGCCGAGCGGACGCTCCCAGCGGTCGGGTCCGCTGTCCCCGGTGTCCCCCAGGGCAGTGGCGCGGGCGGCCATGCCCTGCCGGAACTCCCACGCGAAGGTGTCCAGCGATGCCTGCGGCACGCCGAGGGCCTTCAGCCCCTGGTAGGTGAGCGCGACGCTGACCCACGTCTCCCCCAGCGGGCTCACCGGGTCGGCCGCGGAGGTCACCACGGCGCTCACTCGCCGCATCAGCTCCCGGCCCTGGGCGCGGTCGTCGATGCGGAACAGCAGGTACGTCGCCGCGTACGGGGTGGGCCGCGCGCTGAGCACCCCGCGTTGGATGTCGTCCAGGTCGAGCGTGGCCGGAGTGTGTTCGTTCACCGGAGGTCGCTCACGTGGCTCTGACGAGGTTGTTCCAGAAGGCGCGCAGGCTCTCGTCCACGCCGAACAGCGAGCTGAAGATCGTGGAGTCGGCGAGGATCACGTCCCCGGCCCGGTCGCCGCGCGGGGGCAGCCACAGGAACATGTTGAACTCGGTGTTCCCGGCCTCGACGAACGGGTGCGTCGGCCGGGTCAGGTCGATCGGCTGCCGGCCCAGCACCCGGACGGCGTCCGGGTCGTCGGTGGTCACGGCGTAGTGGGGCAGGTGCATGTGGAAGTTGAAGTGGGACACCCCGTCGAGCCACCCCTTGGCGTCCAGGTCCCTGGCGATGGTCAGCGGGGCGTTCTGCCCGGTTCCCGTCACGGCGGGACGCAGCCCGTACCGGTTCTCCACCGGCACTCCCAGGCCCGCCATCAGCGACCGGGTGTACCCGCCGAACCGCTGCTGGCGGGGCACGAGCGCGTCGCCGTGGTGGTGGTACTCGACGTCGCGGACGGCCAGGTCGCCGGTCGCGCCGACGTCATGGTGCGGCCCGAGGGCCAGGCAGGTCCCTTCGCGGGTGAGGAACGCGCGCACCGCCTCGATCTCGGCGGCCGTGGCCTCCTGTGCCGTGATCATGTGGTCCAGCCCCCACACGAACAGGGTGTCGGTGTCGGCCAGCACCCGCTCGTCCAGCGGGGTGTGGAACCCGGCCTGGTCGACGCGCTGGTACACCGGCACCGGGTACCCGGTGACCTCGTGGACGAACCGCTGGAAGGGCAGCCAGCCCCAGAAGAACAGTTCCAGCCCGCCCGCGATGCCCTGCTGGAAGCGCATGGGGTCGGACCACTGCGGGTCCTCGTAGGCCGGCCACTGCACGCGGCGCACCTCGGTCATCGTGGAGAACCGGTTGTCCAGCCCGGTGACGTCCCGGCCCGCCTCGGCCGGATAGCTCCACGCGACGTAGATGCTCACCCGCCGCCGGCCGGGGGCGTACGGGCGCGGCACGTGGTCCTGGTTGTAGGTGCGCGCCGTCTTCGGCTCACTCATCTGATCTCCCGCGTCGTCCTGGGCCGTCACTGCAACTGGTCGAGCATGTCCGACAGAGCGCTCTTGATCCGCAGCGCCTTCTTGATCTCGTCGGCGGTGACGTACGGGTACTCGCCGTACTCGATGAAGCTGGGGCAGTGATGCTCGCGGACGAACCGGACGAACGCCTCGGGGTTGGTCTTCCAGTCCTCGGGGAAACCTTCGAGGTTCTCGAAGACCGTGTTCACCCCCGCCCTGGTGAACAGCGCGATGGCGTCTTCGGTGTACTTGTCGAAGTCGGTGTCGAAGATCCCCTGGTACATGAAGCGGGTGTCGTCGTCGAACAGCACCCAGCGCAGGTAGTGCAGTTTCAGGGGGGCCAGCAGGCCGGGGTCGTCCCGCAGCGCCTGGGCGAGCGTGTCGCCGTAGCCCCGGATGGTGTCGGCCCGGCCGGGCTTGACCCGGGCGATGACGGTGAATCCGTAACAGGCGGGGCCGCGCGGGAAGACGGGGCCGTACTTGCCCTGCTCCAGGTGGCCGGTCTCCTTCGGGATGACGACCGCCTGCGGCGTGATCTCCATGACCGTCCTCTCCGACGTGGTGCTCGTGGGAGGAAGGCTGAAGCGACCTGACTGACTCCATCGTCCCATACGGAGGTGGCGCGTCGCGGTATCCCGGCCGCCCGTGTCAGCGCGAGGAGCCGGGGACGCGCTCGGCGCGGCGGGAGGTCAGGCGCTCGGGGGCCGGCCAGCGCACGGCGTGGGCCCAGCCCGCCCGCTCGAACCAGCGGATCAGCCGCGCGCTCGGGTCGAGCTGGCCCTTGAGCACGCCGTGCCGGGCGCAGGTGGGGTCGACGTGGTGCCAGTTGTGCCAGCCCTCGCCGAGCGTCAGCATCGCCACCCACCACACGTTGGACGACCGGTCCCTGGTGCGGAACGGGCGGTCGCCGAAGGTGTGGGCGATCGAGTTCACCGACCAGGTGACGTGGTGCACGACGGCGTAGCGGACCAGGCCGCCCCACAGGAGCCCGCTCCACGCGCCCGCCCACGACATCGACCAGAGCCCGCCGGCCGCGGCCGGAAGCGCGAACGACAGCAGCACGACCGCCGGGTAGGCGGCGTCGAAACGGCGCACGTCCGCATCGGCCAGCAGGTCGGGCACCCAGTGGCGGCGGCTGGAGCGGCGGCGGGCCGTGTAGAACCAGCCGACGTGGGCGTGCAGCATGCCGCGCAGCAGGGCCGGGCCGCTGTCGCCGTAGCGCCACGGCGAGTGCGGGTCGCCCTCGCGGTCGGCGTACTTGTGGTGGCGGCGGTGCTCGGCGGCCCACAGGGTGAGGGGGCCCTCGACGGCCATGCCGCCGGCCAGCATGAGCGCGATCCGCAGCGCCCGGTTGGCCCTGAAGGCGCGGTGGGTGAACAGGCGGTGGTAGCCGATGGCTATGCCGAAGATGCTCACCAGGTACATCACGACCGCGATGACCAGGTCGCGCGGGCCGATGCCCCAGCCCCAGGCCGCCGGCACCGCGAGGGCCAGCAGCAGCACGGGCAGGACGACCAGGACGACCAGATAGGCGGTGCGGCGGCCGGTGGTGACCGTCACCGTCTCCGCCGTGCCCGGCTGCGGCAGGGGTGACGTCACGTTTCCTCCCATGGGCGGTACGGGTCGATCAGGCTCCTTATTCAATGACCAGGCCCATGGACTGCGGCAATGTCCTGACAGTGACGGAGTAATTACCGTGAGGCACCAAAACAATGCACTCGATTGTCATGAAGAAAGGGTGTGACGCCTCCCTAGATTGTGATTGCGCAAAGTGATCATCCCTGTGCGCTCCGATATCAGGCGGAAGGTCCACGGAATGGGTGCTGTCGATCAGGCGACCACGGGCGGCTATCTGGAGAGGTACGACCAGGCGCTGGCTGAAGACCCGATATCGGCGTTCGGCCTGGTCCGGGAGTGGATGCGGACCGACTGGCGGAGCCTGTTCGCCGAGCTGCGCGAGCGGCGTCCGGTCTTCGTCACGCCCGCCTTCACGGTAGTCACCCGCTTCGCCGACGTGACCGAGGTGCTCGCCCACGAGCAGGTCTTCTCCGTACGCGCCTTCGGTCCCCGCCTCGACGCCGCGCTGGGCGCGCCGTTCATGCTGGGCCGGGACGCCACGCCGATGAACTGGCGGGAGAAGGGCCTGATGCAGCTCATGCTCGCCCCGGAGGACGCGGCCGGCGTGCGCGAGCTGACCGGCCGCCTGGCCGACGAGCTGCTCGACGCCGCCGGGCCGGGCGGGCGTCTGGAAGCGGTCGAAGGGCTGTTCCGCCCGGTCGCCCTCGGCGTGTGCGCGCGGTATTTCGGCGTTCCCGGCCCCGCCCCGCGCACCCTGGGCCGCTGGACGCGGGCCATCGTCGCCGACGGCTTCGCCAACTTCCTCGGCGACCCCGAGCTCCAGGCGGCGTCCGTCAAGGCGGGCGCCGAGCTGGTCGGGTACCTGCGTGACCTGCTCGCCGAGCACCGGGCCACGCTGCGCGCCGGCCGGGACCTGCCCGACGACGTCTTCGCCCGCCTGGTCCGGGCGTCCCTGCCCGCCGTCTCCGACGACCGCATCGTGATCAACATGGCCGGGCTGCCGCTGGGCTTCGTGGAGAGCGCGCCGGGGGCCATGGCCGAGGCCGTCGAGCAGCTCCTGCTGCGCCCGCGGGTGCTGGCCGAGGCCGCGGCCGTCGCGGGCGATCCCGAGAGGTTCGACCCGTACGTCTGGGAGGCGCTGCGGTTCAGCCCGTTCTTCAAACTGCTTCCCCGGCTGTGCGAGCGCGACCACGTGCTGGCCGCCGGCACGCCGCGCAGCACGGTGATCCCGGCGGGCACGTTCGTGCTCGCGGCGCCGGCCTCCGCCATGTTCGACGCGGCCGTGGTGCCGGATCCCGGCGAGTTCCGCCTCGACCGTCCCCATCACCATCAGCTGTTCTTCGGCTCGGGTCATCACGCCTGCCTCGGCGTGCACGTGGCCGAAGTGGTGATCGCCGAGACCGTGCGCCGGCTGCTGCTGCGTCCGGGCGTGCGGCTGCTGCCGCCGCCGGAGGGCCGGGTGGAGCGCTCACTCGGCATCTTCCCCGACGCCTTCGCGCTCGGGCTCGGCGCCGGCGTGCGGGAAGGCTGACGATGGCGAGCCGAGCACGCAGCATCGCCACGGACGGCCTGTCCAACCGGCTCAGGTTCCTGGCCCTGACCCACGGCCGGCCCCTCTGGGACCTGCTGCAGAGCAGCCGCCCGGTGCGGCGCCGGATCAACGCCTCGCTGATCGACCACGCGATCCGCGAGATGCCGCCGCGCCCCGAGCCGCTGAGCACCATGGCCGACTACACCTCGTGGGCCTCCCTGACCGACCGCACCTACAGCGGCAGGCACCTGCCTCCGGTCGCCGTCGACGGAGATCGGCTGCCCACGCCGGAGCGAGCCGCCGACCTGTTCGCCCGCGGCGAGTCCATGATCCCGTGCCCGCGTTCCACGGTGCTCTTCGCGTACTTCGCCCAGTGGTTCACCGACGGCTTCCTGCGCGGCGACGTCAACGTCCCGCGCGACCCGCGCAAGAACAGCTCCAACCACCACATCGACCTCAACCAGGTGTACGGCCTCGACGAGGCGGCGACGGCCGCGTTGCGCGCCTTCGACGGCGGGCTGCTCAAGAGCCAGTCGCTCGGCGGCGGCGAGTTCCCGCCCTACCTGTGCGCGAACGGCAAGATCAAGCCGGAGTTCGCCCCGCTGCGCGTCATCCGCTTCGACCAGCTCTCCGACGCCCGGCGCGACACGCTGTTCGCCACCGGCAGTGACCGGGGCAACGGCCAGATCGGCTTCACCATGCTCACGGTGCTGTTCCTGCGCGAGCACAACAGGGTGGCGCGGCTGCTGGCCCGGGAGAATCCGCGCTGGGACGACGAACGGCTGTTCCAGACCGCCCGCAACGTCCTCATCGTGCTGCTGATCAAACTGGTCGTCGAGGAGTACATCAACCACATCACCCCCTACCACTTCCGGTTCGCCCTCGACCCGTGGCTGTCCACGCGACTCGACCGCGCGGCCTGGCACCGGCAGAACTGGGCCTCCGTGGAGTTCAACCTCGTCTACCGCTGGCACAGCCTGGTCCCGTCCCGCCTGTCGGTGGCCGGGCGGGAGCTGCCGATGGCCGAGACCTTCTTCGCCGGCTCGCTGCTCCCAGCACCCGGGCTCGGGCGGCTGTTCGAGGACGCCTCCCGCCAGCGCGCCGGGCGTATCGGCCTGTTCAACACCGACCCGGTGCTGCGCGAGATCGACGTGGCCAGCGTCGCCGACTCCCGGGTGCTCGGCCTGGCACCGTACAACGGCTACCGCGAGCACTGCCGCTTCCCCCGGGTGCGCGCCTTCGAGCAGATCACCGGCGACCGGCGGGTCAGCGGCGCGCTGCGCGACCTCTACCGCGACGTGGACGACGTCGACCTGTACGTCGGGCTGTTCGCCGAGGAGCCCGGCTCCCCCG
>NZ_JBSFGJ010000110.1:0-24708 GCF_053596515.1 Nonomuraea sp. NPDC001684 | reverse complement strand
AGTGCGGGTTTGCCGAGGTAGCCGCGGGCGAGTTGGATGCCGCCGATGTAGAGCTCGCCGGGTGTGCCGATGGGGACGTCCTGGAGGTGTGCGTCCAGGACGTGCAGGGTGGTGTTGTCGACCGGTCTGCCGATGGGGACGGTCGGTTCTCCGGGTTGGCAGGGGTGCCAGGAGACGTCGACGGCCGCTTCGGTGGGGCCGTAGAGGTTGTGCAGTCCTGGGAGGTCATGGGGTGGGAGGGCTTCGCCGGAGCAGATGATCCGGGGCGGAAGCCGAATCCCTTCCTCCTCCAGGAACGCCTGCAACATCGACGGGACGAAGTGCGTCGTGGTGATGTTCTCGGTCTTGATGAGGTCGCGCAGGTAGGCGGTGTCGCGATGCCCGCCGGGCCGGGCGATGACCATGGTCGCGCCGGTGATGAGCGGCCAGAACAGTTCCCAGACCGAGACGTCGAAGGTGGTGGGTGTCTTGTGCAGGACGCGGTCTTGCGGGGTGAGGTGGAAGGTGTCCTGCATCCAGCGCAGCCGGTTGACGATCGCGCGGTGGGAGACGCCCACGCCCTTGGGCCGTCCGGTGGAGCCGGAGGTGAAGATGACGTAGGCCAGATTGTCCTCGCGCACTGACGGCGGCGTGAACCCGCCTCCGGAGCCCGCGGCGGTGAGCACGGTCGCGGCCCCCGCGTCGGCGAGCATGCCGCGCCGCCGTTCCTCGGGATCGGCCGGGTCGAGCGGCAGGTAGGCGCCGCCCGCGGCCATCACGCCGAGGAGCACGACGGGGAGATCCAGGCCGCGTTCCATGCAGACGCCCACCGGCTGGTCCACGCGCACGTCGAGTCCGGCCGCCACCGCGCGGGCCCGTTCGGCCAGCTCGCGGTAGGTCAGCCGGTCGCCCTCGAAGACCAGCGCCGTCGCGTCGGGCGTGCGCTCGGCCTGCGCGAAGACCAGTTCGTGCAGGGTGCCGCCCGGATGCTCCCGCTCGGTGGCGTTCCAGCGTGCGAGCTGAGCCGCGTCCTGCGGCGAGATGCCGATCTCTCCGGACAGGGCGCGGAGGTAGTGATCCCGGATCGCCGCGATCTGGTCGGCGGGGAACTGCGTGGTGTCGTAGGAGATGGTCAGCGTCAGCCCCTGGCCCGGCGTCCGGACGAAGGCCGTGCTGAAGGCGAAGTCGGTCTGCTCGAAGAAGTCCTGGCCCTCGATGGGCGTGGCGGCGGCGCCGTTCACGTGGAAGTCGCGGAAGTCCACGTGCGTGTCCAGCAGCCGCGCGCGCCCGCTGGCCCGCTGGATCTCGAAGAGCGGGAAGTGCCGGTACGGCAGCGCCGCCACCTCCGCCTGGAAGACCCGCTGGACCAGGTCGGGCGCGTCGGCCCGGACCCGCAGCGGGACGGTGTTGAGGAACAGGCCGAGCACCTCGTCACCGGCCTCGCTCTCCGGACGGCTGTGCGTGAGCATCCCCGTCAGGACGTCGGGATCGCCGGTGACCAGCGCCATGACGCGCACGTGCGCCGCGAGCACCACCGACCGCAGGGGCACCCGGGCGGCGGCCGCCTGCTCGGCCAGCGCCTTGGCCAGCTCGCCGGGGAGCGCCGTGGCGAGCACCGCGACCTCGCGCGGCCCGCCGGTGGGGTAGCCGGGCATCCGGGGCAACCGGCCCTCCGGCGCCTCGGCGATCGCCTCCCGCCAGAACTCCGCCGCCTCCGGCCGGGCGAGCATCGCCTTCTCGGCCGCCACCAGGTCACGGAAGCGCGCCGTCGGCGGCTCCACCGGCAGCCCGGGGGTCGCATAGCGTTCCAGCAGCTCGCTGACCAGCCTCGCGACGCTCCACCCGTCGAGGATCGCGTGGTGGAAGTAGACGGTCAGCGCGAACCGGTCGGCTTCGGGCCGCACGTGGACGCGGAGCAGGGGAGCCCGCGTCCAGTCGAACGGCCCGTACTCCGGCTCGCCGCGGGAGACGGTCAGCGGGATCTCCGCCCGGTCGTGCACGAGCTGGACGGGCTCGCTGAACCCGGTCAGGTCGAAGGACGTCCGCAGCACCTCGTGCCGGGCCGACAGCTCGTCCAGCGCCCTGACCAGGGCCGCCTCGTCGAACGTGCCGCGCAGCGTGAGCGTGGTGTGGTCGTGGAAGGTCACGCCGTCCAGCTCGCTGTGGTACAGCATCCCGGCCTGGAGGGCGCTGAGCGGGTAGGCGTCGATGATCATCGCGTGAGCCTCTCTCTGTCCGCCACGCTGAGCAGGTCGAAGGCTCCCGCCGTGGTCTCCGGTACGGCCTGCCGCGGCCGCAGCACGGCGGCCAGTTCGGCGACCGCCTGATGGGTGAACAGCTGCTGCAGTTCCACGTCGTAGCCGGTGGCGCGCAGCCGGGCCACGACCTTGAGACTGCTGATGGAGTCGCCGCCCACGGCGAAGAAGGTGTCGTGCCGGCCGGGCCGGTCGAGGCCGAGCACCTCCTGCCAGACCTGCGCGACGGCGATCTCCGCCGCGCCGCGCGGCGGCTCCCACGGCAGGTCGGCCGGGCGGTCGGGCGCGGGGAGGGCGGCGCGGTCGAGCTTGCCGTTGGCGGTGACGGGCAGGCGGTCCAGCCGCACCCACGCCGTCGGGATCATGGAATCCGGCAGCGCGTCGGACAGGTCGGGGACGTCGCCGACGACGTAGCCGACCAGGCGGCCGTTCACCAGCTTGGCCGCCGCCGCCGTCACGCCGGGTTGCTCGCGCAGCACGGCCTCGATCTCGCCCAGCTCCACGCGCATGCCGCGGATCTTGACTTGGTGGTCGGTGCGGCCGAGGTATTCGAGTTCCCCTGAAGGTAGCCAGCGGGCGAGGTCGCCGGTTTTGTAGAGGCGTCTGCCGTTGGGGGCGGGGAGGAAGCGTTCGGCGGTGAGTGCGGGTTTGCCGAGGTAGCCGCGGGCGAGTTGGATGCCGCCGATGTAGAGCTCGCCGGGTGTGCCGATGGGGACGTCCTGGAGGTGTGCGTCGAGGACGTGCAGGGTGGTGTTGTCGACCGGTCTGCCGATGGGGACGGTCGTTTCTCCGGGTTGGCAGGGGTGCCAGGAGACGTCGACGGCTGCTTCGGTGGGGCCGTAGAGGTTGTGCAGTCCTGGGAGGTCATGGGGTGGGAGGGCTTCGCCGGAGCAGATGATCCGGGGCGGGAGTTGGACGTCCTCTTCTTCCAGGAAGGCTTGGAGCATGGAGGGGACGAAGTGCGTCGTGGTGATGTCCTCGGTCTTGATGAGGTCGCGCAGGTAGGCGGTGTCGCGATGCCCGCCGGGCCGGGCGATGACCATGGTCGCGCCGGTGATGAGCGGCCAGAACAGTTCCCAGACCGAGACGTCGAAGGTGGTGGGTGTCTTGTGCAGGACGCGGTCTTGCGGGGTGAGCTGGAAGGTGTCCTGCATCCAGCGCAGCCGGTTGACGATCGCGCGGTGGGAGACGCCCACGCCTTTGGGCCGCCCGGTCGAGCCGGAGGTGAAGATGACGTAGGCCAGGTTGTCCGCACGCACCCGCACCACGGACGCCGCAGCCGGCCGTACGTCCGCCGCCGTGACCACCAGGTCGGCGCCCGCGTCGGCCAGCATGCCACGCGTGCGCTCCGCCGGGTGAGACGGGTCGAGCGGCAGGTAGGCGCCGCCCGCGGCCATCACGCCGAGGAGCACGACGGGCAGGTCCAGGCCGCGTTCCATGCAGACGCCCACCGGCTGGTCCACGCGCACGTCGAGTCCGGCCGCCACCGCGCGGGCCCGTTCGGCCAGCTCGCGGTAGGTCAGCCGGTCGCCCTCGAAGACCAGCGCCGTCGCGTCGGGCGTGCGCTCGGCCTGCTCGAAGACCAGCTCGTGCAGGGTGCCGCCCGGATGCTCCCGCTCGGTGGCGTTCCACCGCGCGAGCTGCTTCCGCTCCTCGTCCGGCAGGATGTCCAGACGCCCCACCGGCACGTCGGGGGACGCCACCACCGCACGCAACAGCGCGGCGAACCGCTGCGCCAGCCGCTCGATCGTCTCCGGCCGGAACAGCTCGGCGTTGTAGACGAAGCGGCCCTCCAACTGCTCGCCCCGCTCGGCGGCGTAGAGCTCCAGGTCGAACCGGGTGGTCGTGCTGTCCGGCTCGAAGCCCTCGCCGTCGCCGCGATAGCTCTGCAGCGCGAACAGCACCTGGACCAGCGGTGGGCGGCTGACGTCGCGTTCGGGGTCCAGCTCGGCGACCAGCTTCTCGAAGGGCAGCTCCTGGTGGCCGTAGACCTCGATCGCGCCGTCCCGCGTGCGGCGCAGCAGCTCGGCGAAGCCGGGGTCGCCCGCCAGCCGCGCCCGCAGCGGCAGCAGGTTGACGAACAGCCCGACCATGTCCTCGAACTCCGGCCTGGTCCGTCCGGCCACCGGCGACCCCACCGCGAAGCCGGTCGTGCCGGACCAGCGGGCCAGCAGCACCTGGAAGGCGGCGAGCAGCCCCATGTAGAGCGTCGCCCCCTCGGCCCGGCACAACTCGCCGAACGCCGCCACGTCGATCTGGACGTCGTGCCAGCCGCCCCGGAAGCTCTGCCGGGGCGGGCGCGGCCGGTCCAGGGGCAGGTCGAGCACCTGCAACCCGTCCAGCTCGGCGCGCCAGAACGCCAGGTCGCCGGCCAGGCGGTCGCCGCTCAGCCGCTCCCGCTGCCACGACGCGTAGTCGCCGTACCCCAGCGGCGGCCCGCTCTGCGGCGGTGTCAGCAGCTCACGGAGGATGAGGTCGGCCGACCAGCCGTCGGCGACGATGTGATGGACCGCCACCAGCAGCGCGTGGTCGTCGGGCGCGAGCCGTACCAGGGTGGCGCGCAGCAGCGGGCCGTCCGCCAGCTCGAAGGGGAGCGCGGCGTCGGCGCTGAGCACCTGCCTGGCCGCCGCCTCGTCCGGCACGTCCACGACGCGCAGCGGCACCCGCAACCGGTCCGCCACCCGCACCTGCGGCCGCCCGTCGGGGCCGGCGGGGAAGGTCATGCGCAGGCTCTCGTGCCGGGCGACCACGGCGTCCAGCGACTCCCGCAGCCGTCCGGCGTCGAGCGGGCCGCGCAGCCTGGCCGACACGGGCAGCACGTACGCGCTCGTCCCGGGGGCGAACTGCTCCATGAACCACAGCCGCTCCTGCGCGAACGACAGCGGCGGATCGCTGCCCTCGGCGCGTCGCGGGATCTGCTCCGCGGCGCCCAGGCCCGCGATCGCCTTGCGGAAGCGGGCCTGCACGCGCGCCTGCCGTTCATCCACGCTCGTCGGCCTCCTCGGCCAGGTGTTCCAGGGCCGCGGCCAGCAGGCGGGGCGTCGGGTGGGTGAAGGCCAGCTTGAGCGGCACGTCCAGCTCGATGGCCGCGGCGATGCGGGCCGTGGTCCTGGTGGCCAGCAGCGAGTGGCCGCCGAGCTGGAAGAAGTCGTCCAGCGCGCCCACCCGCTCCAGGCCCAGCACCTCGGCCCAGACCAGGCAGACGAGCTCCTCGGCCGCGCCGGCGGGCGGCTCGTAGCCGGCGCCGCGCGGCCGGCCCGGCGCGGGCAGCGCGTCCCGGTCGACCTTGCCGCCGGGGGTCAGCGGGATGCGGTCGAGCGAGACGATCGCGCTGGGCACCATGTGCGGGGGCAGCTCGGCGGCGAGGTGCTCGCGTAACGCGTCGTCCCCGGCGTCGTGGACGGCGTAGGCGATCAGCCGGTCCTCGTGGACCACCACCGTGGCCTGCCGCACCGACGGGTGGGCGAGCAGCGCCGACTCCACCTCGCCCGGCTCGACGCGGTAACCGCGCACCTTCACCTGACGGTCCAGGCGGCCGAGGATCTCCAGGCCGCCGTCCAGGCGGAAGCGGGCCCGGTCGCCGGTGCGGTAGAGACGCGAGCCGCCGGGGCCGGGCACGAAACGCTCGGCCGTGCGGGCGGGCGCCCCCCGGTAGCCGCGGGCCAGGCCGCTGCCGCCGATGTGCAGCTCGCCCGCGACGCCGGCCGGCACCGGGAGCCCGTCGGGGCCCAGCACCTGGAGCGTGGTGCCGGGCAGGGCGACGCCCACGGCCGGGCGGCGCAGCGCCTCCGAGGGGTCCATGTCGGCGGTGGCGGCGATGATCGTGGCCTCGGTGGGGCCGTAGCTGTTGACCAGCCGCACGCCCTGGGGGCCGGACGCGTACCAGGCGGCCAGCGCCGGGCCGGGCAGCGGGTCGGCGCCCAGGATGACCAGCCGCAGGCCGGGCGGCCATTCGACGCCCATGGCCACCAGCTCCTGCCAGTACGACGTGGGCAGGTCCAGCACGGTGAGCGCGGCGCCCTCCGGCGTCTTCAGGAAGTCCGGCAGCGGCTCGTCCGGGCACAGGACGAGCTCCGCGCCGGCGGCCAGCGCCGGGTAGATCTCCTCGGCGTGCGTGTCGAAGCTCGGCGAGGCGAACTGCAGGACGCGGTCGCCCGGCCCGAGCTCGTAGTGGCCGCGCATCCAGCCCACTCGCGACGCCAGCGCCTCGCGCGGCACCTCCACGCCCTTGGGACGCCCGGTCGAGCCCGAGGTGTAGATCACGTAGGCCAGCGAGCCCGGCCCCGCGACCTCGGCGTGCGGCGCCTGCGGCGACTCGCGGAGATCGTCCTCGTCCAGCACCAGGACCGCGTCCGCGTCCGCCGCCATCCACCGCAGCCGCTCCGGCGGGTAGGCGGGGTCGAGCGGCAGGTAGGCGCCGCCCGCCCGGCCGACGGCGAGCATCCCGGCGATCAGCTCCACCGAGCGCCCGGCCCGCAGGCCCACGACCGTGTCCGGGCCGACCCCGGCCGCGGCCAGGCGTCCGGCCAGCGCGGCGGCCATGGCGTCCAGCTCGGCGTAGGTGACCCGGCGGTCGCCGTGGCTCACCGCCGTCGCGCCGGGCGCCAGCCGGACGCGTTCCCGGAAGAGGTCGAGCACGTCGCGCGCGGGCGGCTGCGGGGTGTCGAGGACCGGCGGCCGGTCCTCGGGCAGCAGCATGGCCGCGCGCAGCGCGGACAGCGGCGCGCCCGGGTCGCGCACGACCGCCTCCAGCACCCGCTCCCACCGCCGCAGCAGCCGCGTCGCGGTCTCCTCCTCGAACAGGTCGCGGGCGTAGGACAACATCGCCCAGAGGGAGCCGTCGAACTGGGTGACGTCCAGCATCAGGTCGAACTTCGCCTGGGTCGCGCCCGGGTCGAACATCTCCGCCTCGACGCCGGGCAGCGGCAGGGCGCCGGCCTCCTTGTCCTGGATCACGAACATGGCCTGGAACAGCGGCGTCGTGCTCAGGTCGCGGCGGATGCCGAGGTCGTTGAGCAGGCGTTCGAAGGGGATGTCCTGGTGCGCGAACGCGTCCAGCACCGTCGCCCTGGTCCGCGCGAGCAGCGTGCGGAAGGACGGGTCGCCGGACAGGTCGCCGCGCAGCACGAGCGTCTCGGGGAAGAAGCCGACGACGTCCTGGAGTTCCGGGCGGTCGCGGCCGGCGATGACCGAGCCCACCGTCAGGTCGTCGGCGCCGCAATGGGCGCCCAGCAGGAGCTGGTAGGCGGCCAGCAGGACCATGAACAGCGTGCCGCGCTCGTCCCTGGCCAGCTGCTCCAGCCGGGCCGTCAGCTCGGGGCCGATGCGCCGCGCGCAGTAGTCGCCGTCGGCCACCCGTACGGCCGGCCGCGGCCGGTCCGTGGGCAGGTCGAGCGGCTGCACGCCGTCGAGCTTGGCGCGCCAGTAGTCCAGCGACTCCCGCGACGGCTCGCGGCCGCGCTGCCAGGCCGCGAAGTCGCGGTAGTCGATCGACGGGACGCCCAGCCCGGCCGCGTTCCCGGTGTAGCAGGCGGCCAGCTCGGAGAAGATGATCTTCAGTGACCAGCCGTCGGCCACCAGGTGGTGCAGGACCAGGCAGAGCACGTGATCGGTCGCCGACAGCGTGATCAGGTGCACCCGCACCAGCGGCCCGGTGGCCAGGTCGAACGGCGTGTTGGTCAGCTCGGCCACGATCGCCGTGGCGCGGGCCTCGCGTTCGGCGGCGGGCAGGTCCGCCAGGTCCACCACAACCGGATCGAGCCTCAGCTCCGGCTCCACGACCTGGACCGGGCCGCCCTCCACCGCGGGGAAGCGGGCCCGCAGCATCGGGTGCCGCGCCGCCACGGTGGCCAGCGCCCCGGCCAGGTCGCGGATGGACAGCTCGCCGCGCAGCCGCTGCACCATGTACATGTTGTAGGAGGCGTCGGCGGGGTCGAGCCGCTGCAGGAACCAGAGCCGCTCCTGCCCGTAGGAGAGCGGCGCCGGCGCGTCCGGATCGCTGCGCGGGGGGATCCCGGCGGGCCGGGCCTTCGGCTGCCGCTGGAGCCTGCGCTCCAGCGCCGCGCGCTGCTCCGGGCTGAGGCGGGCCAGCCGCCCTCTCACCTCGCTCATCCGTCCGCGTCCTCCGCCAGGAGATCGTCCAGCTCGACGTCGCCGAGCTGGAGTTCCAGCACGGCCAGCGCGTGCTCGGCGACCGTGGTGAGCTCGAAGCAGACCCGCAGGTCCATCTCGATCCCGTACGCCTCCCGATACCGCGTGATCAGCAGGACGGCCAGCAGCGAGTGCCCGCCGAGCGCGAAGAAGTCGTCCTCGACGCCCACCCGGTCACGGCCGAGCAGCTCGCCCCAGAGCGCGCACAGCTCCTCCTCCAGCGGCGTCTCCGGCGCGACGTAGGTGGTGCCCAGATCGCTGCGGCCGGGCCCGGTGGGCGGCGGCAGCGCGGCCCGGTCGAGCTTCCCGCTCGGGCCCAAGGGGAACTCGGTGACCTGCACGAACGCCTGCGGCACCAGCGCCGCGGGCAACGTGCGGGCCGGCCCGGTGCGCAGCTCGTGCGACAACTGGCTCGGCTCGCCCGTCCAGTCCACGTAGGCCACCAGCCCGCGGCCGCCCGGCGCGTCGTCGCGCAGGGCGACGGCGACCCCGCGCACCCGCGGGTCCGCGGCCAGCGCCGCCTCGACCTCGCCCAGCTCGACCCGCCAGCCGTGCACCTTGACCTGGTCGTCGATGCGGCCGAGGAACTCCAGCTCCCCGTCGGCGCGCAGCCTGGCCAGGTCGCCGGTGGCGTACAGCCGCGCGCCCGGCGGGCCGTACGGGTCGGGGACGAAGCGCTCGGCCGTCAGCCCCGGCCGTCCCGCGTAGCCGCGGGCCACCTGGACGCCGCCGATGTGCAGCTGGCCGGGTACGCCGACCGGCATCGGCTCCAGGCGCTCGTCGAGGACGTGCAGGCGGCAGCCGGGCATCGGACGGCCGATGGGGATCACCGTCTCGCCCGGCCGGCAGGCGTGCCAGGAGACGTCGACGGCCGCCTCGGTGGGGCCGTACAGGTTGTGCAGCTCCACGCCGGGCAGGCGCTCGAAGAAGCGGGCCGCCGTCCTGGGCGGCAGCTCCTCGCCGCTGCACACCACGCGCCGCAGCGACGTGCACGACTCGATGTTCGCCTCCTCCAGGAAGAGGGCGAGCATCGACGGCACGAAGTGCATCGTGGTCACCGCGTGCCGCTTGACCAGGTCGCGCTGGTGGGCGGGGTCGCGGTGGCCGCCCGGCCGCACCGGCACGAGGCAGGCGCCTTGCAGAAGCGGCCAGAAGAACTCCCACACCGACACGTCGAAGCTGGTCGGCGTCTTCTGCATCACCACGTCGCCGGCCGTCAGGCCGAACGTCTCCTGCATCCAGGCCAGCCGGTTGACGATGCCGCGATGGGTGTTGACCACGGCCTTCGGCCGCCCGGTCGAGCCCGAGGTGTAGATCAGGTACGCGGCGTCGTCCGGCCCGGTCACCGGGTCGAGGTCGCCGGAGCCGAGGTCGTGGTCGTCCTCCAGCAGCACCGTCTCGACCGGCCCGAAGGACGGCAGGTGGCGCTGGGTGAGCAGCACCTGCGCGCCGGAGTCGGACAGCATGAACTCCAGCCGGTCCCGCGGGTACTCCGGATCCAGCGGCACGTACGCCCCGCCCGCCTTGAGCACCGCGAGCAGCGCGACGACCAGCTCGGGCGAGCGTTCCGCGCAGACCGCGGCGGGCCGGCCGCGCTCCACGCCGATCTGCCGCAACCGCCGGGCCAGCCGGTTGGCGCGGCCGTTGAGCTCGGCGTAGGTGAGCGTGACGTCGCCGAAGACCACCGCGGGGGCGTCGGGGGTCGCGGCGGCCCGGGCCTCGATCAACGTGTGCAGGGTGCCGGGCTCGGCCGGCGGCCCGCCGTCCCCGAGGGCCAGCACGCGCGCACGCTCGTCCGCGGCGAGCACGGGGAGCTCGGGGACCGCCCGGCCGGGGTCGGCGGCGGCCGCCTCGACCAGCGTGCGCAGGTTCGCCTCGAAGCGTTCGATCGTCTCCGGGTCGAACAGGTCGGTGGCGTACTCCAGCCGGGTGTGCAGCACCCCGTCGCGCATGTTGACGTCGAGCTGGAGGTCCACCTTGGCGGTGCCGTTGGCGATCTGCCCTTCGTTGGTGCGGATCGCCAGGTTGAACATCACCTGGTAGAGCGGCGGCACGCTCAGGTCCCGGGCCGGCTGCAGGTCCTCCACGAGCCGCTCGAACGGCAGCTCCTGGTGGTCCAGCGCCTCGGCGACCGTCGCCCGCACGCGCCCGGCCGCCTCGCGGAAGCTGGGCGCGCCCGACAGGTCCACGCGCAGCGGCACCGCGTTGACGAACATGCCGATGACCGGCTCGGTCTCGGGCAGCAGCCGGCCCGCGACCGGCGTGCCCACCACGATGTCGTCGATCCCCGACCAGCGCGACAGCACGGCGGCGTACGCGGTGAGCATCACCGTGAACAACGTCGTGTTGAGCTCCTTGGCCAGCCGCTCCACGCCCGCCGACAGCTCGGGGGAGTAGGCGCCGAGCCGGATCCCGCCCCGGTAGCTCCGGCGGGCCGGCCGCGGCCGGTCGCCCGGCAGGGCGAGGTCGGCGGGCACCCCGGCCAGCCGTTCGCGCCAGTGCACCAGCTCGGTCTCCAGGAACTCGCCGGACAACCTGCCGCGCTGCCACACGGCGAAGTCGGCGAACTGGATCGGCAGCTCGGGCAGCTTCGGCGGCCGGTCCTCGCCGAGCGCGTCGTAGCACTCCTCCACCTCGTCCATGAAGACCATGGAGGAGACGCCGTCGAAGATCGTGTGGTCGAAGACGACGGCCAGCCGCAGGTCGTCCTCGGACAGCTTGACGTGCCTGCCGCGGTACAGCGGCGCCCGTTCCATGTCGAACGGCTGCACCGCGTCCGCCCTGGCCAGGCGGGCCAGCTCCGCCTCGGCGGCGGCCCGCGGCAGGTGGCTCAGGTCCGTCTCGGTCAGCGCCGTGGGCGGCGCGCCGGGGTGGACGATCTGCACGACCTGCCCGTCCCGGAAGTCGAACGTGGTGCGCAGCGCCTCATGACGCCGCACGACCAGATCGATCGCCCGCTCCAGCCGGCGGGGGTCCACCGGCTGCCTGGCCGCCATCGGCATGACCATGCCGATGTTGTAGACGGCCAGATCGGGCTCGAAGCGCGAAAGGAACCACATCCGCTCCTGGCCGGAGGATGCGGGGAAGGCATCACTCACTGTCCATGGCCTCTCGCAGACTCTTCGGCCGCATGTCGGTCCACACCTGCTCGATGTGCGCCAGACAGGCGTCCTTGGTGCCGGAGAAACCGGCGTCGTACCAGCCGGAGGGGTTGTCCCGGCCGGCGGGCCAGATGGAGTACTGCTCCTCGTCGTTGCGTACGACCTTGGTGTCCGTGCCGGTCTCTGTGCTGGTCTCTGCGCTCATGCGGAACTCCGGGGAAGGCGGGGGATGGTCTGGGCGGCGGGCCCGGCGGGGGCGGGCTCGGGGGCGGCGGCCGTGGCGGCGTCGATCAGGGCCGCGACCCCGGCCACGGTCGGCTCCTCGAAGAGGTTGCGCATCGGCAGCCGGACCCCGAGCTCCTTGCGGATCAGGGCGATCAGCTGGACCGCGATGAGCGAGTTGCCGCCCAGCTCGAAGAAGTCGTCGTCGACGCCGATGTGGTCGCCGCCGAGCACCTCGCCCCACAGGCGGGCGATCGTGGCCTCGGCGTCGTTGCGCGGCGCGACGTAGCCCTCGGCGGGCGCCTTGTCCTGCCGGTCGGCGACCGCCGCCGGATCGAGCTCGCTCTCGACGGTCTCCTGGGTCAGCGAGCCGACGCCGGCGACGAGCTCGGCCACCGTGCTGGCCGCCACCACGACCTGGGGGCCGAGCGGGGCGGCGAGCAGCCTGCGCAGGGACAGGGCCCCGTCGGCCGACCTGATGCCGGCCGCGTCGTCGGCGCCGGCCGGCGACGCGGCCGCGGCCGGGGCGGCGACCTGGGACCCGGCGCTGGCGCGGACCCCGGAGACCACGGCCTCGGTGTCGATCCTGCGCAGGACGTAGTCGGAGATCTGCACCAGCACCGTGCCGTCGGGCGCGATCAACGTGACGTCGACGACCAGCACCTCGTCGGTGTCGGTGCTGGTGATGCGCAGATGGCTCCAGAACGCCTCCGGCAGGCTGCCGAACACGGTGATGCGGCCGTAGCCGAGCGGCAGGTAGTGGCCCTCGACCGCGACCCAGCTGAAGGTGGTGGCGGCGTCGAGCAGGGCCGGGTGCAGCCCCCACCGGTCGAGGTCGGCCATCAGCGCGTCGTTGGCCTCGAACAGGCCGAGCGCCTCCTGCTGGCCGACATGCGTGGCGGTCAGCGTCCGGTGCCAGTGCGCGCCCAGCGTGAGCAGGCCCGACAGCGGGACGCCGCCCTGCTCGTCCGCCGAGGACACGCAGCGGTCCATGATGGCGCGCAGGTCCACGCGGTCGGCGGGCGGCGGGCTCACCTTGGCCGCCGTGCCCCTGGCGTGGGTGCGGTGCGAGCCGCCGATGATGCTCTGCACCTGGAACTCGGCGCCGTCCGCCTCCGGGGTGAAGAGCACCCGTACCTCGGCGGTCGCGCCGTCGGCCACCGACAGCGGCTCGACGAACACCACGTCCCGCAGCTCGACGAGCCCGCCGTCGGGCAGCACCGCCTCGGCGGCCGTCCTGGCCAGCTCGACGTGGCCGGTGCCGGGCAGCACCGGCACGTCGGCGATGCGGTGCTCGTCCAGCACCCAGTGCGTGCCGGGCGAGAGCGTGCCGCTGCACCAGTCGAGCCCGCCGATCTCGCCGGCGTGCCGCGCGTCGAGGACCGGGTGGTCGAGCGCCTTGATCCGGTCGCCGCGCTGCAACGCGACGAATCCGGCGGGCGCCGCGGTCTCCACCGCCATGCCGACTTCCAGCCATCTGCCCCAGTTGACGCTGACGATCTGGGCGGCGTTCCAGCCTCGTCCGGCGCGGGCGTGCGCGTCGAGGAAGTTGTTGGCCGCGCAGTAGTCGATCTGCCCGAACCCGCCGGCCACCGCGGTGATCGACGAGCAGAGCACCACGGCCTCCAGCTCCAGGTCGCCGAACGCCTCCTGCAGCGCCAGCGTGCCGAGCAGCTTGGGCCGGAGCACGGCCTCGGCCGCCTCCCGCTCCTTGATCTGGGCCATGCCGCCGCCGGGCAGGCCGGCCGCGTGCACGAGCACGTCCACCCGGCCGAAGGCGGCGAGCGTCTCGTCCCTGACCCGGCGCATGTCCGCCGGATCGGTCACGTCGGCGGCCAGGGTCAGCACCCGCGCCCCGGCGGCCTCCATCCGGCCGATCGCCTCGGCGGCGCGCGCCTCGCGGGCCGACCGCGGCGGGCCGTCGGGCAGCCCGCTCCTGGACAGCAGGACGATGCCGACGCGGGCCCGCGCCGCCAGGTCCTCGGCCAGCGAGACGCCGATGCCGCCCAGACCGCCGGTGATCACGTACACCTGGCCGTCGCGCGGCTCGCCCGGCTCGCTGGTCACCTCCACCTGCTCGTACCCGAGCAGCCACCGCTTCCCGCCGCGCAGGGCGACCGGCGCCAGCAGCCCGGCCTCGCCGGGCTCGGGCATGCGGCCCAGCTCGGCGGCGACGCCCCGCACCGCCGCCGGCCGGTTCGCGTCCCCGTCCGGCGCGTCGATGTGGCGGACGCGCAGCCACGGCGTCTCCAGCGGGACGACCCGGGCGAAGGCCGCCAGCGTGGCGTGCTCCGGCCTGGTCAGGTCGCCGCCGACGACGTCCATCGTGCCCGCGGTCACCAGGTCGAGCTGCACCCCGCCCGGCGGCTGGGCCGCCGACAGCGCCTGCACGAGACCCAGGACGCCGAAGAAGCCGCGGTCCTGCGCCGCCCACGTCTGCTCGCCGCCGCCGGTGAGCGCCCAGGCGTGCACGACCCGCTCGGGGATCTCGCCGACCGCCTCCAGCAGCGCGTCGTAGTCCTCCCGTACGGCCGGCCGCACTGTGAAGTGCCCGTCGAAGGCGCCGAACGCGGCGCCCGGCCGCACCTCCAGCACCTCGGCCCCGGAGGCGCGCAGCGCGTCGGCCAGCGCGGCGGAGTCCTCGTCCACGAAGGCCAGGCAGCGCGTGACCGGCGACGGCGTCCCCGGACGGGCCGGCGCCTGGTGCCAGACGGGCACGCCGTACCACCGCTCGGGCGGCAGGGGGCCGTCGGCCTGCTGCGGGTGGGCGACGCCGCCGGCGAAGGCGCCCTGCGGGTCGGGGTCGATCCAGGCGCGCTGCCGCTCCCACGGGTAACCCGGCAGCGAGACGCGGAAGCCGGGGGCGCCGAAGTCGTTCAGCTCGATGCCGTGCACCCACAGCGCGCCCACGGCCTGCGAGAAGACCGCGACGTCACCGGCCCGGTCGCGCGGGCCGGGCAGCGACGGCAGCGGGGCGATCGCGCCGGCGGCCAGCTGGGTGCCCGCCAGGCCGCACAGCTGCCGGCCCGGCCCGCACTCGATCATGATCCATTCGCCGTCGGCCAGCAGCGTCGAGACGCAGTCGCCGAAGCGGACCGGTTCGCGCACGTGCCTGGCCCAGTAGGACGGGTCGGTGGCCTCCGCGGCGGTGATCCAGGTGCCGGTCACGTTGGACAGGAACGGCAGGCTCGGCGCGGCCGGGCGGGCCGCCGCGACCAGCTCGCGGAACTCGCGCAGCATCGGCTCCATCATCGCCGAGTGGAAGGCGTGCGAGGTGCGCAGCCGCGTGCAGCCGATGCCCTCCTCCTCCAGCATCTCGGCCAGCTCCGCGATCGACTCCGACGGGCCGGACACGACGCACGTGCCGGGGCCGTTGACGGTGGCCACGGAGACGTCGTCGGGCAGCATCGGCGCGATCTCGTCGGGCATGAGCTGCACGGCCAGCATGGAGCCCGGCGGCAGCGCCTGGATCAGCCGGCCGCGCGCCGCGACCAGCCGCATCGCGTCGGGCAGGGTGAAGACGCCGGCGATGGTGGCCGCCGCGTACTCGCCGATGCTGTGGCCGATCATCGCGGCGGGCTCGACGCCCAGCGAGAGCCAGAGCCTGGCCAGCGCGTACTCCACCGTGAACAGGGCGGGCTGGGTGAGCGAGGTCTGCCGCAGCGCCTCGTCGGCCTCCTCGCCGGTGGCGAAGATCTGGTCGCGCACGTCCAGGACGGCCGCGCACTCGTCGACCGCCTCGCGGAAGATCGGCTCGTTGCGGTACAGCTCCGCGGCCATGCCGCCGTACTGGGCGCCCTGGCCGGAGAAGAGGAAGGCCACCTGCGCCGGTCGCTTCGGCTTGGCGCCGGTGACGGTCCGCCTGGGGTCGGACAGCGCGGCCACCGCGTCGCCCGGCGAGGTGGCGACGACGACGGCCCGGTGCTTGAGCTCCCGGCGGCCCACGCGCAGCGTGAACGCGGCGTCGGCCAGGTCCGTCTCGGGGTGCGCGGCCAGGTGCGCGGCCAGCCGTTCGCGCGCGGCGGCCAGCGCCGACTCCGTCCTGGCCGACAGCTTCAGCAGATGCGCGGGCCGCTCACGGGGCAGCGACGGGCGCGGCGGGGCCTCCTCCAGCACGGCGTGCGCGTTCGTGCCGCCGATGCCGAACGAGCTGACCCCCGCGCGGCGCGGGAACTCGTCGCGCTCCCACTTCGTCGGCGAGGAGACGACGTAGAACGGGCTCGCCGGGAAGTCGATCTTGGGGTTGGGGCTCTTGAAGTGCAACGTCGGCGGGATCAGCTTGTTCTCCAGCGCCAGCACCGTCTTGACCAGGCTGGGGATGCCGGCCGACTGGCCGAGGTGGCCGATGTTGCTCTTGACCGAGCCGATGCCGCACCACTGGGTGTCGCTCGTGTGCTGGGCGAACACGCTGGACAGCGCGGCCACCTCGATCGGGTCGCCGAGCGCCGTGCCGGTGCCGTGCGCCTCGACGTAGGTGACCGTACGGGGGTCCACGCCGCCGACGCCCAGCGCCTGCGCGATCACCGCGGCCTGGCCGTCCAGGCTGGGCGCGGAGAAGCCGACCTTGCCCGCGCCGTCGTTGTTGATCGCGTTGCCCAGGACCACCGCGCGGATGTTGTCGCGGTCCTCGATCGCCTCCGACAGCCGCTTCAGCACCAGGACGCCGCCGCCGCTGCCCCAGGTCGTGCCGCCGGCGTCGGCGTCGAAGGAGCGGGTGTGCCCGTCGGGGGAGACGATGCCGTCCTGGTCGTAGATGTAGCCCTCGCCCTGCGGCAGGTCCAGCATGGCCGCGCCGGCCAGCGCCATGTCGCATTCGCCGTTGCGCAGCGCCTCGCACGCGATGTGGAAGGCCACCAGCGCGGTCGAGCACGCCGTGTGCACGGTGTAGCTGGGGCCGCGCAGGTCGAGCTTGTAGGAGGTGAGCGTGGCACAGTAGTCGACGTGGTTGCCCACCATGACCGCCAGCCAGCCGGCGTTCTTGTGGGCCTGGGCGTTGCTGCGGATGTTGCGCCACTGGTAGGTGTCCGTCCCGGTCCCGGCGTAGACGCCGATCTCGCCCGGGTAGCGGAACGGGTCGTAGCCCGCGTCCTCCAGCGCCGTGTGCGACAGCTCCAGGAACAGCCGGTGTTGCGGGTCGCGGACCTCGGCCTCCCTGATCGACATGCCGAAGAACGCCGCGTCGAAGCCCTCGTAGTCGTCCAGCGTCATGGCGGCCGGCACGAAGTTCGGGTCGGCCAGCAGGCTCTCCGCCGTGCCCAGCGCCCGTTGCTCCTCCAGGGTGTACGTGGTCAGCGACTCGACGCCGTCGGCGAGGTTGCGCCAGAACTGCTGCGCGTCACCCGCTCCCGGGACTCGGCACGACAAGCCGATGATCGCGATCGGCTCGGCCGTGGGCTCGTCCGTCATGGGGCAATCCCCTTCTCGTTGCGGTTCCTCAACCTGTCTCGCCGTGAGGCCAGGCGGCGCGCCGCCCGGTCCAGCCCCGGACTGCCGCCCGCTCCATCGAGATGAGCGGCCAGCGTCCGGATCGTGGGATGCCTGAACAGCTCCGTGATCGGGATCTCGCGGCCGGTCGCCGCCCGCAGCCGGGCCTGGACCGCCGCCACGGCCAGCGAGTGGCCGCCGATCTCGAAGAAGTTGTCGTCGGGGCCGAGCCGCGGCACGCCCAGCACGGCGCGCCACACCTGGGCGACCGTCTTCTGGGTGGGGCCGTCGAGGCCGCCGCCGGCCTTCGGCTGCTCGACCGGCCGGCCGCGCAGCGCGGCGCGGTCCACCTTGCCGTTGGGCGTCAGCGGCAGCGCGGGCAGCGCCACCACCTCGCTGGGGACGGCGTGCTCGGGCAGCGCGCCGCGCAGCTCGTCCAGGAGGCGGTGCGCCGCCAGCCCCGGCCGGGCCGGCACCACGTAGCCGACGAGCGTGCCGTCCTCGACCCTGGCCGCGGCGGCGCGCACGTCCCGGCAGGCGGCGAGCGCGGCCTCCACCTCGCCCAGCTCGACCCGGAAGCCGCGCACCTTCACCTGGTCGTCGGCGCGCCCCGCCGGGGTGATCGTGCCGTCGGGGTTGCGCCGGCCGAGGTCGCCGGTGCGGAACCGGTCGCCGGCGAAGCGCCGGCCGGTCAGCGCCGGATCCAGGTAGCCGTCGGCCAGGTGGCGGCTGCGGACGACCACCTCGCCGAGCTCGCCCACACCGGCCCGCCTGCCGTCCGGCGTCACCACGATGATCTCGCTGCCCTCGACGGGCCGCCCGATCGGCACGACCTCCGGGTACGGCTCCGCCAGCTCGTGCCACGCGTGCGCCTGCGGCGTCTCGGTCGTGCCGTAGAAGGCGACGATCCGGGCATCGGGCACGAGCGCGCGCAGCCGGGCCGCCTGGACGCCGGTGAACAGGTCGCCGCCCACGCCGGCCAGCCGCACGTCGGGCAGCGTGCCGCCGGTGCCCGCCAGCATCGCCGCGAGCTGCGGCGTCAGGTGCAGGACGGTGATCGCGTGCTCGCGCAGCCAGGTGACGAGCTTGCCGGGGTCGCGGGCCAGCTCGTGCTCGGGCACGAACAGCTCGGCGCCCGCCACGGCCGGCACGAACATGTCGCGCAGCGCCGGATCGTGGGCCGGCCCGTGCAGCAGCGCGAACCGGTCGTGCGGCCCGACGGCGAAGGTGCGGACGTACCAGGACAGGAAATGGGCCAGCGGCCGCTCGCCGGTGACCACCGCCTTGGGGGCGCCCGTGGTGCCCGAGGTCATCGAGAGGTAGCCGGGACCCGGCAGCAGGGCGCCGCCCTCGCGCAGCTCGACCGCGTCGTCCCGCAGGACGGCCCGCGCTCCGGCGGCGGCGATCTGCCGCTCCTGGACGGCGGCGGGATAGGCCGAGTCGATCACCACCCACCGTGCCCCCGCCGCCAGCACGCCGAGCAGGACCCCCGGCAGCTCGGGCACCCGCGAGGCGACGACGGCCACCACGGCCCCCGGCTCGACCCCGGCGCCGCGCAGCGCCGCCTCGGTCCGCCGCCGCGCCCCGGCGTGCGCGTCGCCGGCCAGCTCCAGCAGGCCGGGCCCGTCCCAGGCCGGCAGCGCGGCCTCGGGGGGCTCAGGTCGCAGCTGCCCGGTCAGCGACTCGCCGAGCAGCTCGACATAGCCGTCGACCAGCGCCGTCATGCGCTCGGCGGAGAACAGGTCGGGGTTGTAGACCAGCTCCAGCGCGTAGCCGCCGCGTTGCTCGCCCACGTACATCGTCAGGTCGAACAGCGCCCCGGGCAGCCCCGGCCGCAGCGTCTCGCTGGCGCAGCCGTCGAGGTCCAGATGGGCCTGCGCGAAGTTGTACATGTTGAACATGACCTGCGTGATCGGGTTGCGGCTCAGGTCGCGCGGCAGGCGCAGCGACTCCAGCAGCTGCCCGAGCGGCACGTCCCGGTGCCTGATCGCGGCGTTCAGCTCGGCCGCGCACGCCGTCACCTGCCCGGCGAAGTCGCCCCGGGGGCGCAGCCGCAGCGGCAGGACCTGCACGCACATCCCCACCAGCGACTCGAACGCCACGTGCGGCCGGTCGGCGTAGGCCGCCCCCACCACCAGGTCGTCCCGTCCCGCCAGGGTGGCCAGGCGGCGTCCGAAGGCGGCCAGCAGCACCGCGTACGGGGTGGTGCCGAGCTCCGCCGCCAGCTCGGCCACCCGGCCGGCCAGTTCCGCGTCCACCTCGCCCCGGACGGCGGCGCCGCGGAAGGTCTGCGCGGGCGGCCTGGCCGCGTCCCTGGGCAGGTCCAGCACCAGCGGGGCGTCGTGCAGGCGCTCGCGCCACCAGCCCAGCGCCTGGCCGTCGCCGTTCGCGCGCAGCCAGCGCACGTAGTCGGCGAACGTGTGCTCGCCCGCCTCGACCGGCTCGCCGCGGTAGGCGGCCGACAGGCCGCGGAAGAGCACGTCCTGCGACCAGCCGTCGAACACCAGGTGGTGCGCGGTCAGGCAGAGCACGTGCTCGTCGGGGGCCAGCCGGAGCAGCCGCGCCCGGAACAGCGGCCCGGCGGCCAGGTCGAACCGTTCCCGCGCCTCCTTCTGCAGGGCCGCGTCCAGCTCGGCGGGGGAGAGGTCGTCGATCGGCAGCGGCACCTCGCGCGGCGGCGCGACCGTCACGTCGGGGATGCCGTCGCGCGAGGCCACCCGCCAGCGCAGCGCCTCGTGGGCCGCCACCACGGCGGTGAGCGCCCGGCGGAGCGCGGCGACGTCGAGCGGGCCCCGGATCCGCTCGGCCATCGCGATGTTGTGCGCGGCCGACTCGGGCGCCAGCTGCTCGACGAACCACATCCGGCGCTGGGCGGGGGAGAACGCGGCCGGGCTGCCGGTGGGCGGCGCGGCGGCGGAGGCCCGCTCCGCGCCCGCCACGAGCGCGCGCAGCGCGCCGTAGGTTCGGCCCTCGTACACGTCCTGGACCGAGACCGCCCGGCCCAGCTCTGCGCGCACCGCGGCCACCAGCCGCATCGCCCGCAGCGAGTGGCCGCCGCGCTGGAAGAAGTCGTCCTCGTCGTCCGGGACGGGCGCCTCCAGCACCCGCGCCCAGATCCCGGCCAGCCCGCTCGCCGTTCCCCGCTCCCGCTGCGACCGCGCCCGCAGGGCGGCCAGGTCCACCTTGCCCGAGGCGTTCAGCGGCAGGAGAGGCAGCCGGACCAGCCTGGTCGGCAGCATGTACGGCGGCAGCCGCACCGCCAGGTCCTCGCGCAGGGCGGCCAGGTCGGGCGCGTCCTCGGGCGTCACGTAGGCGACCAGCTCGCCCGCGAAGTCCACCACCGCCTGCCGCACCCCGGGATGGGCGCGCAGCGTCGTCTCCACCTCGCCGATCTCCACGCGCTGCCCCTGGACCTTGACCTGACGGTCGAGGCGGCCCATGAACGCGATCTGGCCGTCCTCCTGCCACGCCACGTGGTCGCCGGTCCGGTACAGCCGCGCGCCGGGCTCGTCCGAGAACGGGTCGGGCACGAACCGCTCGGCCGTCAGCGCGGGCCGGTCCAGGTAGCCGCGGCTGACCTGCGGGCCGCCGATCAGCAGCTCGCCGGGGACGCCCGGCGGGCACTCGTTCATGTCCTCGTCCACGATGTACGCCCGGCAGCCGGTCAACGGCCGGCCGATCGGCAGCGGACGCTCCCACACGCCGTGGAACTCGCCGCCCACCACGACGACGGTCAGCTCGGTCGGGCCGTACAGGTTGTGGAAACGGGTGTGCGCCGACCAGCGCGCCACCTGCTCGGGCGGGGGCGGCTCGCCCGCCGTCACCACGTCCCGCAGGTGCGGCAGCCGGCTCGGGTCCACCAGCGGCAGCAGCGCCGGCGGGAGGTAACCCCAGGTGACGTCGTGCCCCTCCAGGAAGTGCTGCAACCGGGCCGGGTCCACGCGGTCCTCGTCCGGCACGAGCTGCACGCAGCCGCCGACGGTCAGCGGGAGCACCATGTCCATGATCGAGGCGTCGAAGCCCAGCGCGGAGAAGGCCATCGAGCTGCAGCTCGCGTCCAGGCCGAAGCGCGCGACGGTCGCGGTGACGAAGAAGACCGCGTTGGCGTGGCTCACCACCACGCCCTTGGGCCGTCCGGTGGAGCCGGAGGTGTAGATCACCCACGCCGCGTTGCCCGCGACGGCGCCGCTCTCCCGGGGTTCGGCCGGCCCCGGCTGGAAGGCGTCGACGAGCGTGGCGGCGCAGCCGTCCAGGAGCTCGTGGCCGCGCTCGTCCACGACGACCACCGCGATCCCGGCGTCCGCCAGCACCTCCTCCAGCCGCCGGCGCGGATGCCCCGGGTCCAGCGGCACGTACGCCCCGCCCGCCAGATGCACGGCCAGCACCGCCACCGGCATCAGCGGCGTGCGGCGGGTGCACAACCCCACCCGCGACTCCGGCCCGACGCCGAGCTCGCGCAGCCGGGCCGCCAGCGCCCACGCCCGCTCGACCAGCTCGGCGTAGGTGAGCACGTTCTCCCACTGCCGGACCGCCGGGGCGTCCGGGGTCCGCGCGGCCTGAGCCGTGATCAGACTGCTGAGGAGTGTCATCCTGCGGCCTCCACACCCGGCCGTACCAGCCGGCCTTGCCGTACCGTCTCGAAACGCAGCAGGAAGCTCGGCGCGCGCAGGGCGATCGCGGCCATCGCCCGGCCCAGCGGCAGGTGCGTCACCCGCCACCCCGCCAGCCACTCCGCCTCAGCGTCCACTTCCGGGCCCGCCTCAGGGGACGCCTCGGGCACCCACGTCCGGCCCGGACGCTGCCCGGCGAACCCGAACCGCGCCGGATCCACCCGCAGCCCGTCACCGGACGCCTTCAGCAGCGCCTCCTTGGCCGTCCACGTGCGCAACACACTGTGCAACCGCAGTTCCTCGGGCAGCGCGGCGAACTCGTCGCGCTCCCGCTCGTCCAGCATCCGCTCGAAGAACGTCTGCTCGTCCGCCGGCGGGCGGAAGCGCTCCAGGTCGGCGCCCACCTCCCGGCCGGTCGTCAGCGCGACCAGCACGAGCCCGCCCGACCGGGCGACGCTGTAGGTCAGTTCGGTCCCGCCGTACGGCAGGCCGCCGGACCGGCCGGGCGGCTCGGCGAGGCCCGGCTCGACCCCGTACTCCCTGAGCAGCCGCCGCAGCAGCACCGACCTGCCGACGAAGCCGCGGCGGCCGTCCTCCTGCCGGAACCTGGCCGCCCGCGCCGCCTCCCGCGGCGACAGCTCGTCGAGGGACGCGCACATCTCGGGCAGTTCGTCGAGGTCGGCCAGCCACACGTGCACCTCGTCCGCGGCCAGGCTCCGCTCCGGGCCGGCCGCGATCGTCCGCGCCACCTCCTCACCGTGCGTGGCGAGGAAGAGGTGCGCGGCGTCGAGCGTGTGCAGGCGGAAGGTCGAGGAGGTGTGGCGGGCCCAGGCGAGCATGGTCGGGTGGGTGACCTCCCGGTCGTGCGCGCCGGCGAAGGCGACGATGGGCACGTCCAGGGGCTCCTGGCGGGTGAAGCGGTAGCGGCGCAGCCACTCCATGTCCGTCCGCAGCGCGGGGATGAGCAGGGCCTTGACCTCGGGCTGCGTGCGTAACTCCGCGGGCGCGCCGAGCCGCAGGATGAGCTCGTCGACCAGGTCCTCGTCGCCCAGGCCCGTCCACCGTCCCAGGGTCTCCTGTCGCTCCGGCGGGTGCGCGGCGCCGACGTAGAGGCATTCGGGCGCCCGCACGCCGAGCCGCCGCAGCTCGCGGACCACCTCGAAGGCGACCCGGCCGCCCATGCTGTGCCCGTAGATCGAGTACGGCGTGCGCTGCCGGGCGACGGCGGCGCCGATGGACCGGGCGATCAGCTCGGGGGATAGGGCTCCGGGCTCGGCCACCCGGCCCTCCCTGCCGGGCAGCATGGCCACCCGCACGTCCAGGACGCCGTCGAACGCCTGCCGCCACGCCCAGAAGGCGGTGACGTCCCCACCGGCGTAGGGGAGGCAGAAGAGGGTCCGAGCGCCGGGCGGGTATCGCGTCAGCGAGGCGAACGGTGTCTCGGACAGCGGCTGTTCTTCTGGCATCGCGACGCGAAGTCACCCTCCGGCAGGTCTGCCGCGCCGGGCGAGGTCGTCGCGCGGGCAGCAGGAAATATGGGCCGCTCGTCAGGGTTCGACCTGGCGAGGGGCGGCTCACGGCTGAAGCCACGCCATTCCTATTATTTTGTCCGAAAGTCAGTCAAGGGATGAAATTTAAACCAACGATGGAATGCTGGTTTCGGCCATCGACAAAACCCGCTTCCGGCGGGTGCGTCTGCGGGCGGTGGACCTCCCCGGCTGGGCGGATGATCTCTGCCTGCCCTCGCGTTCTGGGGTTCTGCCACCCTGCGTGATGATCTTGTCCCTCTATGGAATGCCCGTAATTAGGGTTTCGGTCCTGTCGTTTGAAGGGGTCCCTGTCCCTATTGACTGATTGAGTCGGGTCCGATTCTCCATATCGGTCAGATCGGCGGTCATCCCGCTGGCAGTGGCCTCGCGGGGTGCTGACAGCCGTCGGCCCCCGTCCTGTCAGGGCCGGGATCAGGAAGACCTCCCCGTGCGCGACGAGCACGAGGAGGTCTCGAGATCACTGCGATTCCGGTCTCAGCGGCGGGCGGGCGGGTCGCCCGGACTCACTACCTCCGGCCTCACCGCTTCGGCCGGAAGTAGTGCCTCACCATGTAGGCGGTGACCTGGGCGCCGATCTTCGCGCCCTGCACGTCCGCCGTGCGCGTGTGGATGCCGCCCCACACGCGGGCCTCGACGACCTCGGCCAGGGCGTGGGAGAAGCCGCGGAAGCTCCTGGTGGTGCCCGAGTCGGAGCTGTAGCCGCTGAAGGGGATGTCGTCCCTGCCGAAGAAGTGGGCCAGCGCCGACATGCTGGCCGCCGTGAAGCACGTGTGCCCGGAGGTGTAGTCCGGGTGCGGCGGGGTGACGAGCAGCGGCGTCCAGTCCGGGTCGGCCGTGGTGCGGGGGTTGCCGTCGGTGTCGGCCAGGCGGATCGCCGTCACCGGCCGCCAGAAGGCCCACGCCGCCTTCTCGTTGTAACAGGCGGTCGTGGCGTCGGCCTCGGCCAGGTCGACCATGGCGAACATGCGGGCCGCCTGGAGCGGGTTCAGCCGCCGGGTCGTGGCGAGCTGGCGTTTGATCTCCCATTCGGCCAGGTGCCGGTCGTGCCACCAGATCGCGGCCTGCGTCTGGTCCTGCGTCCTGACCGTGCTGTCCGCCCCGCCGATCCGCTTCAGCTCGTTGACGTCCTTGGCGTAGCGGGAGCTGGTCAGCGCGGGCGGGCCCGAGGTGCGGAACATTGACGCGCTGGGGATGAGGAACGGCTTGAGGTCGCCGACCCAGGCCCCGTCCGAGGCGTTCGTGGGCGGCGTCGGCCGCCACTGGCCGGGCTGGGTGCCGATCGGCCAGGTCTGGTCGCCGAACGCGCCGTCGTTCTCCCTGGCGGCGATCATCGCGGCCGCCGCCTGCTCGCCCACGGTGACGCCGCGTCGTTTCGCGCCGCCGTCGGCGATCGTGGCGAGGTACTCGTCGTACTGGG
>NZ_JBSFGJ010000109.1:0-24713 GCF_053596515.1 Nonomuraea sp. NPDC001684 | reverse complement strand
GTTCGGCGGCCGGGCGGCCGACCTGCTCGGCCGCCGCCGCGTCTTCGTGCTCGCCCTGGCCCTCTACGCGCTGTCCTCGCTCGCGGGCGGGCTGGCCACGGGCCCCGTCGTCATCATCGTCGCCCGCGCGGTGCAGGGCGTCGGCGGGGCGCTGCTGCTGCCCTCGACGCTGGCGCTGCTCAACAGCCTGTTCGCCGAGGGGCGGCAGCGCAACCGGGCGCTGGCCGTCTGGGGCGGCGCGGGCGCCAGCGGGCTGACGATCGGCGCGCTGCTCGGCGGCGTCCTCACCGAGAACTTCGGCTGGCCCGCCGTCTTCTTCGTCAACGTCCCCCTGGCCGGGCTGGTCGCGCTGGCGGCCCTGGCCGTCGTCCCGCGTGACCCGGCCAGGCGGGAACGGCGCAGGTTCGACATGCCGGGGGCGCTCACCGTGACCGGCGGGTCCACGCTGCTGGTCTTCGCCCTGGTCGAGGGGCCCGAGCTGGGCTGGGGCAGCCCCCTGGTCGCGGGCGCCTTCGCGGTGGCCGCCGTGCTGCTGGTGATCTTCGCGCTGGTCGAGGCCCGCAGCGCGGATCCGCTCATGCCGTTCCGGCTGTTCCGCAACCGCAGCCTGACCGTCGGCATGCTGGTCACCTTCGTCTACATGGCCACGTTCGGCGTCCTGCCGTACTTCCTCACCGTGCTGCTGCAGAGCGTCCACGGCTACAGCGCCCTGCAGAGCGGGCTGGCCTTCCTCGTCCCGTCGCTGGCCATCGCCGCCGGCACCCAGGGCGGCGAACGCCTGGCCACCCGGATCGGCACCCGGGCCACGCTGCTGATCGGCTTCGCCGTCGGCGTCGCCGGGACCGCCGTCCTGGCCCTCGGCTTCGACGCCGACGCCGGGTACGGCCTGCTGATCCCCGGTCTCGTCGTCTCCGGCCTGGGTCAGGGCGTCGTCTGGACCGCCATGTGGATCGCCGCCGCCACCGGCACCCCCGCCCACGAGCAGGGCGTCGCCAACGGCATCGCCTCCACCGCGCTCAACATCGGCAACGCCATCGGCCTGGCCGTCTTCACCGTCATCGCCGACCTCGGCACCGCGGGCAGGACTGGCCAGGCCCTGCGCGCCGCCACGGCGGACGGCGAGTTCCTGGTCGTCCTGCTCACCGCGGCGGTGATGATCGCCGGCCTCCTGGTCACCCTCACCCTGCCCCGCCGCACCCCCTGACCGCTCGCCCCTGACCGTTCGTGCCTGACCGCCTGACCGCCTAACCCCCTGGCCGCTTGCCCCCTGACGCGCGCCTCGGCCGCCGCGGGCACCCCTTCGGTGCATGCGGCGGCCGAGGCGTCCGCGCCCGCAGGGCCGCCGTTCAGTGCTGGTGCGCCTCTTCCAGCGACGCCCCCGCCAGCCGCGCCCTGACCGCCCCGGTGAAGGCGGGACACTCGAAGACGTTCTCGTGCGGGCAGGCCATGCCGTGCGCGATGGCGGTGCGCGCCACCTGGGCGCGGGCGATGCGCTCGTCCAGCTCGGCGAGTTTGCGCCCGTACAGCTCCCGCCACCCGTCGCCCGGCTGGGACCGGGCCGCGATGAACGTCCTGATCTCGCGCAACGTGAGGCCGACCTCGCGCAGCAGCAGGATCACCGCGACCCGCTCGGCCGCCGACGGCGGATACCGCCGCTGCCCCGAGACGCGCTCGGGCTCCGGGATCAGCCCGAGCTCCTCCCAGTAGCGCAGCGCGGAGGTGGCGACCCCGGTGCGTTCGGCCAGCTCGCCGATCGTCAACTGCTCACTCATGGGACCGCAAGCATACGTGAGCCCGCCGTCCTGGATCAGGCCCCGGCAGGCGGCGCGGCGGCGATCGGCGGCGCCCCGTGTTGACAGGGGCCGACCCCTCTCCTAATCTCTTCTTCAGAGAAGATAAATCTTCAAAGAAGCAAATGCTTCCGCGAAGTCACCTGAGGAAGGGCAACGACCATGAGCAACACCCTCACCGCCGCCGACGCCGCCGCCATCACCTCCGTGCTCGACCGTCTCGCCGACGCCTGGAACCGGGCCGACGGCGGCGCGTACGGCGACCTGTTCACCGAGGACGCCACCTACATCACCTACGTCGGCACCCTCTACACCGGCGCCCGCGAGATCGGCGACGCCCACCAGGCGCTGTTCGACAGCTTCGTCAAGGGCACCAGGCTGGCCAGCGAGACCGTCGGCATCCGTCTCGCCGGCCCCGGCACCGCCCTCGTCATCACCCGCGGCGACACCTACAAGGGCAAGCCCGGCAAGCTGCACAAGATCCAGACCTACACGATGGTCCGGCAGGCGGACGGCGACTGGAAGATCGCCGCCTTCCAGAACACCAAGCACCAGGCCCTCATAGAGGCCATCTCCTTCACGTTCCAGCCCGCCAGCAAGCCCGCCGCCCACGTCTGAAGCTCTCCCGCCACCCTCGCCACGGAAGATCGCCCGCTCATGACCTCCCTCGCCGTCGTCGCCGCCACGGGCCGCACCGGACGTCTCGTCGTCGAACGCGCCCTCGCGGCCGGGCACGCCGTCACCGCCGTCGCCCGCCGCCCCGGCGGCCTCGACCTCGACCACCCGCGGCTCGTCCGCCGCGCCGCCGACGTGACCGACCCCGAGAGCCTGCGTGACGCGCTGACCGGCCACGACACCGTGATCTCCGCCCTCGGCCCGTCCGGCCGCGGCCCCACCACGGTCTACTCGCAGGGGACCGCCGCGATCGTCGCGGCGCTGCCGCCGTCCGCCCGGCTCGTCGTGATCTCCTCGGCCGGGCTGGCCGTCCCGCCCGGCGCGGGGCCCGTCACCCGCCTGCTCGGCCGCGTCCTGCACCACGTCATGCGCCATCCGTACGCCGACATGGCGCGCATGGAACAGGCGCTTGCCGGGACGCGGCTGAACTGGACGGCCGTCCGCCCCACCGGCCTGACCGACCGGCCCGGCACCGGCCGCCCCCGCGTCTCGATCGGCGCGACCGAACGCCTGGGCGCCCGTACGTCCCGCGCCGACCTGGCCGCCTTCATCGTCGGCCACCTCGACGACCCGCGGACCTACCGCCTGCCCGTCGCCGTCTCCTCCTGACCGCGACCCCGGCCTCACCGCCCCGGCGGAGCAGTGAAGGCGCCGGCCGCGGCGGCGAGCACGGCCGTCCGCGCCGCCTGCTCCGGCAGGTCCGGGTCGGGGGGAGTGCGGAGGAGCACCAGGTGGTGGTAGAGCGGCGCGGTGGCGGCGACGAGCAGCCGCCGCGCGTCGGTGCCGGCCGGCAGCTCGCCCCGCGCGACCGCCCGCCTGACGATGACCTCGCAGCGGGTGTACCGGTCCTCCCAGAGCCGCCGCACGCCGCGAGCGGCCTCCTCCGAGCGGAACGAGGCGGCGATCAGGGCCGCGGCGATCGACGGCTGCGCGGTCATCGCCGCCTGGTTCTCGTGATTGAGCGCCGCCAGGTCGCCCAGCAGGGAGCCGGTGTCCCGAGGCTGCCAGTCGTCGTCGCCGGTCGCCTCCAGGACGTCGGCGAGCAGGCCGCCGACGTCCCGCCAGCGCCGGTAGACCGTCGCGCGGTGCACGCCCGCGCGGGCCGCGACGGCGTCGAGGGTCAGCCCGTCGAAGCCGCGTTCCGCGAGCTCGGCGCGGACCGCGTCGAGAACCTGCGCGCGGATGCGACCGGTACGGCCACCCGGACGGCGGCGCGGCCCGGACGACGGGCTCTCGGACGTCGTCGCTCCCTTACCCGTTTGCGAGGCGGACGTCGGCATGCCACCATCTTAATGTACAAGTTGTCGCATTAGCAGTGGCGGAAGGTAGAGATCCATGAACGCCCGCGTCCCCGCCGACCCCACCGTCCTGCACCCGATGCCCGCCCAGCCGCGGGTGGTGCTGCTGCGGCCGCTGGTCAAGTCCCCGCTGATCGAGGTGGGGGAGTTCTCCTACTACGACGACCCCGACGACCCGACCGCGTTCGAGACCCGCAACGTGCTCTACCACTACGGCCCGGAGAAGCTGGTCATCGGCCGCTTCTGCGCCCTGGGCACCGGCGTGCGGTTCATCATGAACGGCGCCAACCACCGCATGGACGGCCCCTCGACCTTCCCCTTCCCCACCATGGGCGGCTCGTGGTCCGACCACTTCGACCTGCTCACCGGCCTGCCCAACCGCGGGGACACCGTCGTCGGCAACGACGTCTGGTTCGGCCACGGCGCGACAGTGCTGCCCGGCGTGCGCATCGGGCACGGCGCGATCATCGGCGCCGGCTCCGTGGTCACCTCCGACGTGCCCGACTACGGGATCGTCGGTGGCAACCCGGCCCGCCTCATCCGCACCCGCTACCCGGCCGACGACGTCGCCCGCCTGCTCGCGGTGGCCTGGTGGGACTGGCCCGCCGAGCACATCACCGAGCACGTGCGCACGATCATGTCGGGCAGCGTCGCCGACCTGGAGGCCGCCGCGCCGGATGCGCGTCGCGCCTGACCGTCGTCCAGCACCTGTTCCGCCGCGCAGAACCCGAAATGAGTGACTCGCCCATGTCCCGCCGCCGCGCCCACATCGCCATGGTCGGCATCCCCGCCGTCAGCCACGTCCTGCCCAGCCTGGAGATCGTCCGCGAGCTGGTGGCCCGCGGCCACCGGGTGACGTACGCCAACGACCCGGCGGTCGCCGACCTGGTCACGGGCACCGGCGCCGAGCTGGTCCCGTGCACCTCGACGCTGCCGGTCGCCGACAACGACTGGCCCGGCGACCCCATCGCGGCGATGAGCCTCTTCCTGGACGACGCCGTCCAGGCGCTCCCGCAGCTGCGCACCGCCTACGACGACGACCCCGCCGACCTCTACCTGTACGACATCGGCGCCTACGCCGCGCGGGCCCTGGCCGAGGCGCAGGGCCGTCCCCTGCTGCAGCTGTCGCCGACGTTCGTGGCCTGGAAGGGCTACCAGGAGGAGGTGGCGGCGCAGCTGTGGCGGCTGCCGGGGGCCGACGCCTACCGGGCCAGGTTCGCCGGCTGGCTCGCCGGGTCCGGCGCCACCACCACCGACGTCGACGCCTTCTCCGGCCATCCGCCCCGCGCGCTGGCCCTGATCCCGCGGGCCATGCAGCCGCACGCCGACCAGGTCGACACCGCCACCGTGACCTTCGTCGGCCCCTGCCACGACCTGCGCGGGCAGGGCGGCTGGACCCGTCCGGGCGACGCCGCGAACGTCCTGCTGATCTCCCTGGGGTCGGCCTACACCCGTCAGCCGGAGTTCTACCGCCGATGCCTGGCGGCCTTCGGCGACCTGCCCGGCTGGCACGTCGTGCTGCAGATCGGCAAGTACACCGACGTGGGGGAGCTGGGCGAGATCCCGTCCAACGTCGAGGTGCACCCGTGGGTGCCGCAGCGGGCGATCCTCGACCAGGCCGACGCGTTCGTCACCCACGCGGGCATGGGCGGCTGCTGCGAAGGGCTGCTGGCGGGCGTGCCGATGATCGCCGTCCCGCAGGGCGCCGAGCAGTTCGCCAACGCCGACCGGCTCGTGGAGCTGGGCGTGGCCCGCCGCATCGACACCGCCGACGCCACGGCCGAGGCCCTGCGCGCCGCGCTGGCCGAGCTGACCGGCGACCCCGAGGTGGCCCGCCGCCTGACGCGCCTGCAGGCCGAGGCGCGGGCCGAGGGCGGCACCACCCGCGCCGCCGACCTCGTCGAGCAGATGCTCGGCTGAGCCGCCGGGCCGGGCGGCGATGGTGACCGGGTGAAGATCACGTGGTAGGTACTCTCGGCATGGAGTTCTTCTGCTACCACCGTGACCGTCCCGGATCGGGCCCCCTGCGCGGGGAGTTGGGGGAGGCGCACTGGTCCTACATGGACCGGTACGAAGCGGAGCTGATCGCCCGCGGCCCGACCTTCGACCGCGACACCGACGCGGCCACCGGCAGCGTGCACATCGTCGACCTGCCCGACCCCGCCGCCGCGCGGGCGTTCGCCTTCGACGAGCCCAACTACCAGGCCGGGGTCTACCGCGACGTGCTGCTCCGCCGCTGGCGCAACGTGCTGGGGCGCACCATGTGGGAGTTCCCCGGCGGCCGGCAGGGCGGCAACCGGTACCTGGTGCTGGGCCTCGGCTCCGGGCAGCCCGCCGACCTCGTCCCGCCGGCCGACGGCGACGAGCTGATCGCGTACGGGCCGCTGCTGTCCGACGACGGCGCCACCTGGGTCGGCACCGCGCTGCTGGTCCGCGCGCCGGACGCGGACGCGGCCCGCGCGGTCCTCACCGCCGACCGCTACGCCGGGATCGAGGTGCACGACTGGGAGTTCGGCGGCCGTCGATGACGACCGGCGGCCGCGCGACGGTCAGGGCGATGCCGGGGAACCGAAGCTGGTACCCATGACGATCTCCCGCACGCGCGGCCGTGGGCTCGGCCGCGCGTTCCATGGACGGCTACCACTCGGCGAACGAGCCGTCCCGGTGCCGCCAGATCGGGTTGCGCCAGGCGTGCGACGAAGCCTGGCGCACCGCCTTCTCGTCGACCTCGATGCCCAGGCCGGAGGCCGTCGGGCGGTCGAGGTGGCCGTCGGTGAAGGTGAAGACCGAGCGGTCCACCAGGTAGTCGAGGAGTTCGCTGCCGTCGTGGTAGCCGATGCCCAGCGACTGCTCCTGGATGAGGAAGTTCGGGGTCGCGAAGTCGATCTGCAGGCAGGCGGCCAGAGCGATCGGGCCGAGGGGGCAGTGGGGAGCGAGGGTGACGTCCCAGGTCTCGGCCATCGCGGCGATCCGGCGGACCTCGGAGATGCCCCCGGCGTGCGACAGGTCCGGCTGGATCACCGCCACGCCCGTCGGGAGCACGTCGCGGAAGTCCCAGCGGGAGAACAGGCGCTCGCCGGTCGCGATGGGAATCGTCGTGGACTCCACCACTCGTCGCAGGTCGCGGGAGAACTCGGGAAGCACCGGTTCTTCGGCGAACAAGGGGGACAGCGGCTCAAGCAGCGGCAGCACCTTGCGCGAGGCCGCCGACGTGAAGCGGCCGTGCAGGTCGACGGCCAGGTCGACGCCGTCGCCAACCGCGTCGCGCACCGCCGCGAAGCGGGCCACGATCCGGCTGGTGAGGGCCGGTGACGGGATCGGCGGCATCCGGCCCTCCCAGGCGGCGAACTTCAGCGTGTCGAAGCCCGCCTCCACCCGGGCCACGGCGTTCTCGGCCAGTTCCGCGTCCGTGTCGCCGTGCGCCCACGTGTAGACCTTGGCCTGATCGCGCACCGGGCCGCCGAGCAGGTCGTAGACCGGCACGCCGAGAGCCTTGCCCTTGATGTCCCACAACGCCTGGTCGATCCCGGCGACCGCGCTGGACAGCATCGGGCCGCCCCGGTAGAAGCCGCCCTTCGACATCACCTGCCAGTGGTCCTCGATGCGTCCGGGGTCGGCGCCGACCAGCGCCTCCATCAGCGTGTTCACGCAGGAGGCGACCGTCTCGGCGCGGCCCTCGACGATGGGCTCGCCCCAGCCGCTGACGCCCTCGTCGGTGTCGACGCGCAGGAACATCCAGCGCGGGGTGACGGTGAAGAGCTCGAAGCCGATGATCTTCACTGGAACACCTCGGGGTTGTCGCCGTGCAGGTTCCGGTGGAACGGGTCGCCCGGACCGATCTCGCCGGAGCGCACCGGCTGCCCGGTGAGCGCCGACTTGTACATCGCCGTGATCAGCTCCAGCGCCCTGCGGCCGTCCTGGCCGCTGCCGCGGGGCCGCCGTCCGGCCCGCAGGTCGGCGATCAGGTCCCGGAGCTGGGCCAGGTGGGAGCTGGGCACGTCGTCGGGCGGCGGCCAGTCGAGACCGGTCACGCCGGGGGCGGGGGTGATCGTCCAGTTCTCGTTGGCGTAGCCGTACAGGTGGGTGAGCTCCAGGGTGGCGGCGGCGAGGTCGACGCGCAGGTGGCTGACCTGGCGCGGCGCCAGCGACGTGCTGACGACCGTGGCCAGCGCGCCGGAGTCGAAGCGGACCAGCGCCGTCGTCACGTCGTCGGTCCGCACGTCGCGGGCGAGCCTGGCGGCCATGCCGCGCACCTCGCTCCAGTCGCCGAGCAGTTCGAGCATGAGGTCGATCTGGTGGATGCCGAGACCCATGGCGGGGCCGCCGCCCTCGGTCTCCCACCGGCCGCGCCACGGGACCGCGTAGTAGCCGGCGTCGCGGAACCAGGTGGTCTGGCAGTGCGCGACGTACGGCCGGCCGAGTGCGCCGCCGGAGACCAGCGCGCGGGCGTGCTGCGCGGCCGAGCCGAAACGCTGCTGGTAGACGACCGCGGCGTACGGGCCGCCGTCCTGTTCGGCCGCGGTGATCTCGTCGTACTCCGCCAGCGACAGGCACGGCGGCTTCTCGCACCACGCCCACGCGCCCGCGCGCAGCGCGGCGACCACCTGGTCACGGTGGAGCGCGGGCGGGCTGGCGATGTCGACGAGGTCGGGGCGCAGGTCCCGCAGCGTCGCGGCGAGGTCGTCGGAGGCGTGCGGCACGGCCCACCGGTCGGCGAACGACCTGGCCGCCTCGACGGTGGCGTCGACGACCGCCACAACCTCGATATCGGCCGACATTTCGCGAAAAACCGGCATGTGGGTGGAGTCGGCGATCTGACCGCCGCCCACCAGGACGACGCGAAGAGGGGAAGGCATGGGGGGTACCTCGGGAGGTTCAGGCGGTTTGGGCGGAGACCACGCGCAGATAGGCGGAAGCCGACTCGCGGGTGCGGATCTCGATCGGCAGCACCACGTGCTCGACCTCCGACGCCGTCTCGGGATGGTCGATGCGCTCGGCCAGCAGCCGCATCGCCCGCTCGCCCATCTCCCGCGACGGCAGGCGGGCGGCGGCGACCGTCAGCGGCAGCAGGTCGAACGGCCCCGCGTCGTCCATGCCGGCCAGCTCGACCTGGCCGGGCACCTCGACGCCCATCGCGGTGAGGTCGGAGGCCGCGTGCGCCAGCACGAACCCGTTGGCGCACAGCAGCACCGTCGGCGGCTCGCGCCGGTCGAGCAGCCCGGCCAGCATCTCCCGCCGCCGGTCCTCCGGCAGCCGCAGGTAGGTCTTGAGCGCGGTCAGCTCCGGCGAGACCGGCAGCCCGTGCTCGCGCAACGACTGCACGTGCCCGGTGAGGCGCTCCTGCACCGAGGTGCACTCGGTGGCGTCCCACAACGCGGTGATGCGCCGGTGCCCCTGCCCGATGAGGTACTCGGTCAGCCGGTAGCCGATGGCGAAGTTGTCGAAAAGCACCGCGTCGGTCGGGGACTCGGGGTGGTAGCGGTCGACCATGACCAGCGGGACGCGCCGCCGTCTCAGCTCGGCCAGGGCGGGGGAGTCGTGGTGGGCGTCGACCGAGTACAGCGCGACGCCGCTGGCCTGGGTGTCGAGCGCCTGACGCAGCGCCTTCTCCTGGGCGGCCGGTGAGCCCTTGGTGTTGGACAGGAACATCCGGTAGCCGAGTTCGGCGCAGACCGACTCGATTCCGTCGATCACGTCGGAGTTGTGCGGCCCGTGCCCGTGCATGATGTAGGCGATGGAGCGCTCCCGCGTCGACTCGGCCGGGACGGGCCGGTCGGCCACGAACGTGCCGCGTCCGCGCCGGCGTACCAGGTAGCCCTCGGTGACCAGCTCGTTGAGCGCGCGCACCGCGGTGGTGGTGCTCACCCCGAACCGTTCGCAGACCTCGCGCTGGCTGATGAACGGCTCGTCCTGCACGTACTCACCGCGCGAGATCGCCGCGACCAGATCCCGCTTGACCTGCTGGTAGAGCGGCTCCTGGCTGTCGGACGATTCGTTCATCCTGCCCCCATCCGTCCCGTTCGTGATCGTTGACACGTTAACACGCTAAGACTAACGTCGGGCCGCATTCGGCGAAAGGACACCCAGCGGTGACACCCGAGGAGTTCCTGAAGGTTCAGGACGAGCGCTACGACCCCGAACACCGGCTGCCGTGGCAGCTGTCACGCAGCAACGGATACCACACCACGATCCCGGCCGGCAGCCGCGTGCACGACACCCGCGCCTCCACCGACTACGCGATCGCGTTGCTGCAGGCAGGCCGCCTCGACCGGGCCAAGGAGGTGCTCGGCGCGATCGTCGACCTGCAGGAGCGCGACCCGCTCGACGACCACTACGGCATCTGGGGCTACTTCATGGAGGAGCCGCCCCAGGCCATGGCGCCGGCCGACTGGAACTGGGCCGACTTCATCGGCGTACGGCTGGCCCAGGTGCTGGCCGCGCACGGGGACGTCCTCGACGGCCGGATCGCCGAGGCGCTGCGCCACGCGGCCCTGTCCATCTTCCGGCGCAACGTCGGCCCGCGCTACACGAACATCGCCCTGCTCGGCTCCGTCACCTGCGCGAGCGCCGGCGAGCTGCTCGGCACGCCCGAGTTCCTCGCCTACGGCAGGCGCAAGCTCACCGCGATGCTGGAACGCGACGCCTTCGCCGAGTACAACTCGCCCGCCTACAGCCCGTTCCTGCTGGAGATCTGCGAACGCGCCCACGTGGTGGTCCGCGACCAGGGGTTCCTGGAGCAGATCGAGGTCATGCGGGAACGCGTGTGGGCGGCGCTCGCCGAGCGCTTCCACCCGGGCACCGGGCAGCTCGCCGGACCGCACGCCCGCGCGTACACCGACTGGCTCAGCGAGGAGTTGACGTGTTATCTCGCCGCCCAGACGGGGGCGCCGATCGAGGCGCGCCCCGGCGTCGGGATCCGTGACGACACCCCGCGCATGGTGCCCACGCTGCCCTGCCCGCCGCGTCTGGCCGGGCGCTTCGCCCGGCTGCCCGAGCCCGAGGTGCAGGTCAGGACCGTCTTCGACGGCCAGACCACCGGCACCACCTGGCTCGGCGAGGACGCCACGCTGGGCACGGTCAACGAGGAGTTCGCCTGGGTGCAGCGCAGGCCGCTGCTCGGCTACTGGCGCACGCCCGAGGACCCGGCCGTGGTGCTGCGCGCCCGGATCATGCACAACGGCCACGACCTGACCGCCGCGTGGTGCCGTCAGGCGCAGGACGGGCCCAGGGCGCTGGCCGGATGGTGGCTCACCTACGACTCCGGCGACTTCCATCCGAACCTGGACAAGCCAGAAGGCAGCGTCTTCGACGTGGGCGACCTGCGGCTGCGCGTCACGCTGCGCGGCCGGGGCGTGCACGGCCGCGAGCTGGGCGACGGCGTCTTCGAGCTCGCCGCCGGAACGCGCAGGGCGGTCGTGCACACCGGCGCGGCCGCCTTCCTCGGCGAGCCCGCCACCTGGGCCCTGGCCCGCGGCGAGGACGAGGTCGCCGTCGAGGCGGTGCTGTACAGCGGGCCGCGCCGACCGGTCGACTTCCACCACGCGATCCTGCGCGCCGGGTTCGCCGTGGAACTGCTCGCGGAAGGCGCGGAACCCACCGCGCAGGCGCTGCTCAGCGCCGTGGGGGAGGAGGAGGTCCGCTGGTCGTGGGGCGGCCTGGAGGTCGCCGTGCCCGCCCGTCCCACCCGCTTCTGAAAGGCGCGTCCCCGCATGCAGGAAACCCAGGCCCCCTGGCCGCCCAGGGACGGGCTGACGATCACGCGGGTGCGTGCCGTCGTCACGGCGCCCGAGGGCATCCCGCTGGTCGTGGTGCGGATCGACACCTCCGACGACGGCCTGTACGGCCTCGGCTGCGCCACCTTCACCCAGCGCTTCCACGCTGTCGCCGCGGCCGTGGACGAGCACGTGGGCCCGATGCTGATCGGCCGCCATCCGGCCGACATCGAGGACATCACCCGCATGATCCACCTGTCGTCCTACTGGCGCGGCGGACCGGTGCTGAACAACGCGCTGTCCGGCGTCGACATGGCGCTGTGGGACATCGCGGGCAAGCGCGCCGGCATGCCCGTGTACGAGCTGCTCGGCGGCCGGGTGCGCGCGGCGGCGCCCGTCTACCTGCACGCCGAGGGCGCCACCGTCGAGGGCACGCTGGAGCACGCCCAGCGGCTCATGGCCGCCGGATATCGCCACGTCAGGCTGCAGACCGGGCAACCGGGGCTGGGCGGCTACGGAGCGCCCGGCAGGGCGAACGCCTACCCGGACGCGCCGCATCCCGACGGCTGGGACGTCAGGCACTACCTGCGCACCACCCCCGCCCTGTTCGACCGGGCCCGCGAGGTCCTGGGCGAGGACGTCGAGCTGCTGCACGACGTGCACAGCCGGCTCACGCCGAAGGAGGCGATCCTGCTGGCCAGGTCGCTGGAGCCGTACCGGCTGTTCTTCCTGGAGGACGTGGTCGCGCCCGAGCACTACGACCGGCTGCCCGAGGTGCGGGCGGCCTCGCCCGCGCCCATCGCGGTCGGCGAGCTGCTCGTCTCGGTGCCCGACGCGGCCAGGCTGGTCCTGGGCGGCGGCGTCGACCTGCTGCGCTGCCACGTCTCGGCCGTCGGCGGGCTGACCCCGGCGCGCAAGCTGGCCGCGCTCTGCGAGCTGACCGGGGTGCGCACGGCCTGGCACTCCCCGGGCGACGTCTCGCCCGTCGGCGTGGCGGCGAACCTGGCGCTGGACGTCACCACGCCCGCGTTCGGCATCCAGGAGGGGCACGTCTACCCCGACAGCGTGTGCGAGGTGTTCCCCGGCACGCTCAATCCCGTCCGAGGTCACCTGCGTCCCGCGGACCTGCCCGGCTGGGGCATCGAGCTGGACGAGAAGCTGGCCGCCGGGTACCCGCCGGTCACGCACCTGCACGAGCGATGGGCCGCGCGGGTCCGCCGCCCCGACGGCGGCATAGAGCCGCCTTAGTTGACGCGTTAACTCGTTGCATTTCGTGCGCGTTACCATCCCGTGCTTTACACGTTAACGCGTCATATATAGCGTTCGACTCGACTCGCCCCCCGGCATGAACTTGGAGTCCCGATGAACACGTACATGGCTAGAGGAGCCGCGGGTCTGCTGCTCCTGGCCGCGGTCGCGGCGTGCGGCGGCGGGCAGGACGGCACGTCCGGCGGCAAGACCGAGATCACCGTCTCCGGCATGCCGCCCAGCACCCAGCCGGAGAGCCAGAAGAACTTCCTGGCCCAGGTCGCCGAGTTCGAGAAGGCCAACCCGACCATCAAGGTCAAGCCGACCGAGACGCAGTACGACGTCAAGACGTTCGCGGCGCGCCTGGCCGCGGGCCAGCTGGAGACGGTCTTCCGCGTCCCGCTGACCGACCCGCAGGCCATGATCAGGCGCGGCCAGGTCGCCGACCTCACCGCGGACCTGAAGCTGCTCGCCAAGTCCGACTTCGACAAGCGCATCCTGGCCCCGAGCAGCACCCCGGACGGCAAGATCTACGGCCTGCCCACCGAGGCGTACGCCGCCGGCCTCGTCTACAACCGTGAACTGTTCACCAAGGCCGGGCTCGATCCCGACAAGCCCCCGGCCACCTGGGACGAGGTGCGGGCCGCCGCCAAGACGATCAGCGACAGGACCGGGGTGCCCGGCTTCGGCATGCACGCCACCGCCAACACCGGCGGCTGGATGCTCACGACCATGACCTACTCCTACGGCGGCCGGATGGAGAAGGAGGAGGGCGGCAAGGTCGTCCCCGCCTTCGACGACGCCCCCACCAGGCAGGCCCTCGCCCTGCTCAAGGCGATGCGCTGGGACGACCGCTCGATGGGCACCCAGCACCTGCGCAACCAGGACGACCTGCTGCGTGACTTCGCCGCCGGCAAGGTCGCGATGATGATGGGCGCGCCCAACCTCTACGGCAGTTACGTCGCCAAGTTCAACGGCAAGCCTGAGGTGTACGGCCAGACCACGCTGCCGTCCGGGTCGGGCAAGGGCACGCTGCTGGGCGGCACGGTCGCCGTCGTCAGCCCGAAGGCCACGCCCGAGCAGCGCCAGGCGGCGGTCAAGTGGATCGACGCCGTCTACCTGCGGCCCAAGTACGACCCGGCCCTGGCCACCGAGCGGGCCGAGAAGAAGAAGGCCGACGGTCTCGTGGCCGCCGTGCCGCAGCTGCCGTTCTTCGCCCCCGCGGTCTCCGACCCGGTGATGGCCGCGGAGAAGGCCGTCTCCAACGTCGACTGGGAGCACTTCGCCACCTACAACGAGGGCGTGAAGGCGCAGGAGTTCATCTCCGAGCCGCCCGTCGCCGGCCAGGAGCTCTACGCCGCGCTCGACACGGTCGTCCAGGCGGTGCTGACCCGCCAGGACGCCGACCCGGCGGCCGAGATCACCAAGGCCGTCGAGAAGGTGAAGCCGATCCTGGACAGGTCGCAGCAGTGACGGCGCTGGCCGAGCAGGCGGACGCGGCGGTCACCACGCCGCGCCCGCCCCGGCGGCGCCGGGCCCGGCACCCCTACGCGGTGGCCTCGGTGTTGTTCCTCGCGCCGCTGGTGCTCGTGTTCGCGGTGTTCTCCTGGTGGCCGATCCTGCAGAGCGCCATGCTCGCCTTCCAGCGCACCAACCTGGTCGAGGCGGCGAGCTGGGTCGGCTGGCAGAACTTCGCCAACCTGTTCGCCGATCCGCTGCTCGGCAAGGCCGCGCTGAACACGCTCTGGTTCACCGTCCTCGCCCTGATCCTCGGCTTCCCCGTGCCGGTCTTCCTCGCGGTGGTCATGTCGGAGCTGCGCAAGGGCGGCGGCCTGTTCCGCGTGCTGGTCTACCTGCCGGTGGCGGTGCCGCCGGTCGTGGCGATCATGATGTGGAAGTTCTTCTACAACAGCGACTACGGCCTGCTCAACGGCCTGCTCGGGCTCGTCGGCCTGGGCCCGTTCCCGTGGCTGCAGGACACGCGGTGGGCGATGCCCTCGCTGGTGCTGGAGGCCACCTGGGCGGGCGCGGGCGGCACCGTGCTGATCTACATCGCGGCGCTGACCAGCGTCCCCAGGGAGCTGTACGAGGCGGCCGAGAGCGACGGCGCGTCGATCCGGCGGCGCGTGTGGCACATCACGCTGCCCCAGCTCCGCGGCGTGCTGCTGCTCATGCTGCTGCTGCAGGTCATCGGCACCTTCCAGGTCTTCACCGAGCCGTTCGTCATGACCGACGGCGGCCCCGAGGACGCGACGGTGACCGTCCTGCTGCTCATCTACCGGTACGCCTTCGTCTACGGCGACTACGGCATGGCCGGCGCGCTGTCGGTGCTGCTGGCGGTCGTGCTCGGCCTGCTGTCGGCGGTGTACCTGCGCATGACGAAGGCTTGGAGCACGACATGAGCGGACTCATCTCCGACTCCGACCGCAAGAAGCGCGGCGTACGCGCGGTGCTCGGCTCGACCCAGTTCGCCGTCTTCCTCGGCGTGCTCGTCGCCGGGCTCGGCCCGATCCTGTGGACGGTCAAGGGGGCGATCTCCCCGACGCGGGAACTGCTCACCGACCCACTGCGCCTCTACCCGGCCGCCCCCGACTGGTCGCTGCTCGCCGAAGCCTGGAGCAGGCTGCGCATCGGCCACTTCATGCTCAACACGGTCGTCCTGGCCGGAGGGTCGTGGCTGGCGCAGATCGTCGTGTCGGTCATGGGCGCGTACGCGCTGTCGGTGCTCCGGCCGCGCTACGGCAAGTACGTCTACGGCGCGATCCTGGCGACGCTGTTCCTGCCGGGCAGCGTGTCGCTCGTCGCGCTCTACCTGACGGTGCTCGACGTGGGCATCGCCGACACCACGTGGGCGGTGTGGCTGCCGCACGCCGCGCACGCCTTCACCGTCCTGCTGATGAAACGTTTCTTCGACGGGATCCCGCGCGAGCTGTTCGGCGCGGCCCAGGTCGACGGGGCCGGACCGTGGCGGATGTTCTGGCACATCGTGCTGCCCATGTCGAAGCCCATCCTGGCCGTGACGTCCCTGCTGACGATCATGGGCGCCTGGAAGGACTTCCTGTGGCCCATGGTGGCCATCTCCGACGGCGAGCTGCACCCGATCTCGGTGGCGCTGCCCAGGCTGGCGGAGTTCGCCGAGGAGAACATGGTCATCGCCGGCATGTTCATGGCGTTGATGCCGCCCGTGCTCGTCTTCATCGTCTTCCAGAAGTACATCGTGCGCGGCGTGGGGTTCACGGGGGTCAAAGGTTGATGCTCAGCAGAGTGCTCGTCACCGGCGCCGCCGGGCTGATCGGCCGGGCCGTCCTCGCGCGCTGCGCGGCCGAGGACGTGCCGGTGACCGCGCTGGTCCTGGAGGATCCGGGCGACCTCAAGGCCGACCGCGTCGTCGTGGGCGACGCGGGCGACCCCGAGGTCGTACGGCGGGCGCTGGACGGCGTCGACGCCGTGATCCACCTGGCGGCCATCCCCAGCCCCAACGACAACCCTCCGCAGGAGGTCTACCTCAACAACACCGGCGCCACGTTCGCGGTGCTCGACGAGGCGGGCCGGGCCGGGGTGCGCCGGGCGGTCATCGCCAGCAGCCTCAGCGTGCTCGGCATGCCGTTCTCCCCGCACCGCCTGGAACCGGCCTACCTGCCTGTCGACGAGGCGCACCCGCTGCTGGCCGCCGACCCGTACGCGCTGTCGAAGGAGGCCGACGAGTCCACCGCGCGCATGATCCACCGGCTGCACGGCATGACGGTGGTGGCGCTGCGCTTCCCGTTCGTCGGCGGCCCCGAGGACCGGCTGCCCGAGCGGGCCGCCGAGTTCGCCGCCGAGCCGGCCAGGGGAGTCGCCGACCTGTGGGCCTACCTCGACTCCCGGGACGCGGCCACCGCCTGCTGGCTCGGCGTCACCCGGCCGATCGACGGCTCCCACGTGCTGTTCGTGGCCGCCCCCGACACCATCGTCCCGCTGCCCACCGCGGAACTCGTCCGCCACTTCCTGCCCCGTTCCCCGCTGCGCGCCGCCCTGCCCGGCCGGGCCGTGCCGATCGACGTGACCCGGGCCCGCCGGGTTCTCGGCTTCGAGGCGGAGCACCTGTACCAGCTCTGACAACGGAGAGGATCCACCCCCCATGAGATCCCGCATCCACCTCTGGTTACGAACCGTCATCATCTCCCTACTTTCCGTCCCGTTCCTGGCCGCGCCCTCCCACGCGGCCACCGACATCGACCAGGTCGTCGGCGACTTCGAGTACGGCACGCAGGGCTGGGCCCTGGGGCTCGGCCCGGAGTTCCCCGGCGCCAAGGGCGCCCTCACCAGCGACGCGGCCGACGCGAGGACCGGAGCGCGCTCGGCCCTGCTGACCGCCGACCTCACCGCCGGCGGCAAGTACGTCGAGGCCGGGTACGCCACGGCCGCCGACCTCAAGGCGCTGTCGCTCTGGGCGCGCTCGCCCGCACTGCCCACGGTGACGCTCCGGCTGGTGGACAGCACCGGGCAGACCCACCAGCAGCGGCTGCCGCTGGCCGCGGGCGGCGACTGGCAACGGCTCACCGTCACCTCCTTCACCGCCGGACAGTCCTACCAGCACTTCGGCGGGGCCGGCGACGGCGTCTGGCACGGGCCGGCCAAGCGGGTGGCGTTCCTCGTCGAGCGCACCGGGCAGCTCCGGCTCGACGGGGTCACGATCACCGCGCCCGCCCCCGACCTCGCCCTGGGGCAGCGGGCCGTGGGCAACGTGTTCGTGCAGCCCGCCCAGCCCTCGTTCGACGTGACGAGCCGGGGCGACGCGCTGACCTGGACCGTACGCGACCTGTCCGGCGTCCAGGTGGCCGCGGGCGGCGGAACTCCCGGGACGCTGGCCGTACCGGTCGCCAGGCCGGGGCACTACCGGCTCAGCGTGACCGCGACCTCGGCCGGGACGGCGATCGCCACCAAGGAGACCACGTTCGCCGTGCTCACGCCCTTCACCGCGACGGGTGACTCCCCGTTCGGCGTGGCCGGTCACTTCACCCGGGCCGACTGGGGCGCTCCCGGCGGCGACCTTCTCGAACTGGCCGCCAAGGCCGGGGTGCGCACCGTGCGCGACGACGCGTTCTGGGAGTCGATCGAGAAGACCGAGGGCGTCTACGAGTACGGGCGCTACGACCCGCTGCACGCCACGCTCGACGCCAAGGGCATGCGCTGGCTGCCGATCGCCGCCTACACCAACCCCCACCACGACGGGAACGCCACGCCGTACACCGACGCGGGCCGCGCCGCCTACGCCGCCTACGCCTCGGCGTTGGTCGGCACGTACGACCTGCCGTGGATCGAGGTCTACAACGAGTTCAACATCGGCTTCGGCGACCGCGGCGACGGCCCGGCCGACTCGCGCGCCGACTACTACTTCCCGCTGCTGAAGGCCACCTACGAAAAGGTCAAGGCCGACCACCCGCAGGTCACGGTCGTCGGCCCGGCCTCCGCCGGCGTGCCGCTCGCCTGGCTGGAGGAGCTGTTCAAGCTCGGCGCCCTGAAGTACCTCGACGCCGTCTCCATCCACCCCTACGTCTATCCGGGCACCCCCGAGTCGGCCGCCAAGAGCATCGACGACCTCGACGCGCTGGTCAGGAAGTACAACAACGGCCGGTCCAAGCCCATCTGGATCACCGAGCAGGGCTGGCCCACCCACGCCGACGCGCGCGGCGTCACCGAGGCCGTCCAGGCCGCCTACGTGGTCCGCACCCACGTGGCGGCGCTGGCCAAGGGCGTGCAGCGGTTCTTCTGGTACGACTTCATGAACGACGGCACCGACCCGGCGCTCAACGAGGACAACTTCGGCCTGGTGCGCAACACCGCCGACGCCTCCGGCCGGTGGACGCCCAAGCCCGGCTACGTCGCCTACGCCGCCATGACCAGGCAGCTCACCGGGGCCGCCTACGTCAGGCAGGAGGCCGAGGGCCGTCAGCTCTTCCGCAAGGACGGCCATGACCTCCGCGTCCTGTGGTCGGCCCAGCCCGCGACCGTCTCGCTGCGCACCGACGCCCCGCTCACCGTCACCGACCTGACCGGCGGGAGCGAGGTGCTGCGCCCGCTCGGCGGCCGCGTCACGCTCTCGCTGTCCGGCGACCCGATCTACGTGCGCGGTGACGCCGTGCTGGAGGACGCCGCCCGCTACACGATCACCGGCGGCGGCGCCGTCGTCGGCGAGGGGATCGAGCTGAAGCTGGCCGTTGACGCCACGCGCGGCCCCGCCGTACGCGGCAGCTTCGCCGTCGGCGACGTCGACGTGCCGGTGTCGGTGCGCGGCGGGCGCAGGGCCGAGATCCCGGTGTCGCTGCCCGCCGTGACCCGCACCGGCCCGCTCGACCTCGTCGGCCGCCTGAAGATCCACGGGAGGCCGGTCGCCAGACTCGGCTCGCGGGTCGAGGTGACGCAGCCGTTCGCGGTCACCGCCAGGCACGTGCTGCCCGACGACCTGGCGATCACCGTGCGCAACCTGTCGGCCAAGGAACTCGCCCCCGGCGACCTCGGCTGGACCTTCGGCGCTCGCACCGGCACGCTTCCGATCGCCGGGACCGTGCCCGCGGGCGGCTCGCGCACCGAGCGCCTTCCGCTGGCGGACCTGCCCGCCGGGCCGTACGAGCTGCGGCTGGACGCCGTCGCGGGCGTCGGCGTCACCGGCCGGGTGGCCCGCGTCGCCGACGGCGCGCTCAACCGGGCCGGCCGCGCCACGATCACCGTCGACGGCGTGCCCGACGACCTGACCGGCCGCCCGGCCGTCGACCTCGCCGACGGAACCGTCAAGATCCCCTCGTACGGCGGGCCGGACGACCTCAGCGGCATCCTCCACGTCACCTGGGACGCCGACCGCTTCTACCTCAGCGCCAGGATCCACGACGACGTCCACACCCAGACCAGCACCGGAGCCGACATCTGGCAGGGCGACTCCCTGCAGTTCGCCGTCGCCGCCGGGCTGCCCGGCGAGACGCGCACCTGGTCCGAGCTCGGCCTCGCGCTGACCGCCCAGGGCCCGCAGTTCCACCGCTGGCTCGGCGACGGACCGGAACCCGACGCCAAGGTCGCCGTCACCCGGGACGAGACGGCCGGGGAGACCGTCTACGAGCTGTCGCTGCCCTGGGCGGCACTGGCCCCGCTCACCCCGCAGGACGGCCTGTTCAGCCTGTCCGTCGTCGCCAACGACAACGACGGGACCGGCCGCGAGGGCTGGATCGAATGGGGTTCCGGCATCGCCGGGACGAAGAACCCCGCCCTCTTCCGCCCCGCCCGCTTCATCGGGCAGTAGACGAAACCCCCTGCCCCCACCTCACCCTGCCCACCGGGACCCGCACCGGTCTTCGCGCGGGGCCCGATCACGAGCGTCACCTAGGAGTGGCATGCATCGGCTGAAACGCTGGAACACCCCCACCGTCTACAACGGCTGGGAACAGATCACCCAGCGCGACATCGCCTTCCACCAGGAGGAATCGCGCGACTTCATGCCCCAGATGGGCCCCATGGTCGGCCGGGCGGTCACCGTCGTCATCGAGCCGGGCAACCCGGAGCACCCCGCTGACGTGTGGGACGACTACCGGCGCTACGTGGCCTCGGTCGACGGGCCGAAGATCGTCGTCGTGCAGGACCTCGACAAGCCCAGAACCGTCGGCTCGTTCTGGGGCGAGGTCAACAGCGGCGCGCACCGCGCGCTGGGCTGCGTCGGCACCATCACCGACGGCGCGATCCGTGACCTGGACGAGATGACCGGCGCCGGGTTCAAGGCCCTCGCCAGGCGGCTGTGCGTCGGGCACGCCCATGTCCGCCCGGTGCGCTGGGGCGTACCGGTCGAGGTGTTCGGGCAGGTCGTCGAGCCGGGGCAGCTCGTGCACGCCGACCAGCACGGGTTCCTGGCGATCCCGGCCGAGGACGAGGAGGGACTGCTGGAAGCGGCGGCCTTCATGGACGCCAACGAGTGCGGCACCGTCATCCCCGCCGCGCAGTCGGCGGGCCGCTCCCACGAGCAGGTGATCGCCGACCTCGGCGCGGCGGGCGAGGACTTCGCCCGCGCGGCCGGAGAGCGCTACGGACGGCAAGGAGAATCCCGCTGATGAAGATCATCTCAAGGAGGGTGGCCGCCGCCTGCGCGGCCATCCTGGCGGCCGGGCTGCTGACGGCACTGCTGACGGCCCTGCCCGCGCAGAGCGCGAGCGCCGCGGCGGCGGCCACGGCCGTGCTCGGCGCCGACCCCGTCTACACCGGCGTCGTCAAGGCGTGGCCGGGCGACGGCGACAAGGACCCGGCCCACGCCGTCAGCGAGCGCGGCGGCGAGTCGTGCTGGCAGATGTCCGGCACGCCGTACAACCGCTACGTCTACGTGGACGTGGCCGACGCCGCGATCCCGGCCGGGGCGACCCGCGCCTGGGTCGTGGTCCGCTACTTCGACGCCGGACCGGTCGGTCTCGACGTGCACTACGACGGCAAGGCCGGCGCCTTCACCGGCAGCGCCAACGTGGCGCTGACCGGCACCGGCACGTGGAAGAGCTCGGTCATCGGGCTCAGCGACATCAACTTCAAGAACCGGGTCAACGGCGCCGACTTCCGGCTCAACGTCAAGGCCGACGCCGCCTCGATCCCCGCCGTGTGCTTCAGCAGGGTCGAGGTGCACTTCACCGACCCGTCGCAGCTCACGATCACCAACCCGTCGCTGGTCTTCACCCAGGGGACGAACACGATCGACGTCGCCGCGGCGGCCGACCAGGTCGAGTGGACCATCGGCGACCCGAACGGGGTCCCGCTGCGGTCGGGCACGCGGGCGGTGGCCGGCGGCACCACGAAGATCGACATTTCCGATCTCGGCCCGGGTTACTACCGGCTGACCGTCTCGACCGGGGTCACCACTCGTTCCACCTCGTTCGGGGTCGTCACCCCGCTCGCCACGAGGGATCCGTACTTCGCCGCCGCCATCCACTACGGCTGGCAGCCGGGCATCGAGGAACAGCTGCTCAGGACGGCCGCGCAGATCGGATGGACCGAGGTGCGCTCCGACGCCAACTGGTCGGGCATCGAGAAGCAGGCGGGCGTCTACGACTTCACCGGCGCCCTCGACACCGGCCTGCGCAAGGCGCATGAGAACGGCATCACCACGATGCCCATCCTCGGCTACCGCAACCCGCTGTACGACGGCGGCAAGACGCCCAGCACCCCCGCCGGTCTGGCCGCGTTCGCCCGCTTCGGCGCGGCCGTGGCGGCCAATTACGCCTCCTTCACCAAGGACGTCTCGGTCTACAACGAGTACAACTCCACCGGCTTCAACGACGGCGCCTGCGGCATCACCCCGCAGTGCTACCTCGACGTCGTCAAGGCCCTCTACCCGGCCATCCACCAGGCCGTGCCCGCGGCCAACGTGGTCGGCCCGACCTCGGCCGGCACCCAGCTCGCCTGGCACGACCAGTTCTTCGCCCTCGGCGGCCTGGACTACCTCGACACGCTGAGCGTCAACTTCTACGGCTACGCCGACGCCGGGGCCGGCACGCCGCCCGAGCGGACCGTGATGACGACCGAGTTCCCGCAGCTCGTGGCGAAGGTCAAGGCCAGGAAGGACATGCCGATCTGGATCAGCGAGAACGGCTGGCCCACCCACACCGCCGGCTCCACCGAGGCCCAGCAGGCCGACTACCTGATCAGGGCGCAGACGCTGGCCAGGAGCGCGGGCGCGGACAAGTACTTCTGGTACGACCTCATCGACGACGGCGACAACGCCGGCGAGCGCGAGCACCGCTTCGGCCTGTTCCGCCGCCCGGCCTCCGGCGTCGCCGCCCCCTCGCCCAAGCCGGCCGCGATCTCCCAGGCCGTGCTGATCCGCAAGCTCGCCGGCCGCACGCTCGGCGCCCGCCAGGACACCGGCGACGCCGACGTCCACTCCTACCCGATCAGCGGCGGCACCCGGCTGCTGTGGGCCGTCCAGCCCCGCTCGGTCACGCTCAGCGCGCTCGGCGACGTCACGCTGACCGACCAGTTCGGCGCGGTCAGCACGCTCAGGCCGCAGGCCGGCAAGGTGCGGCTCGACCTGGACGGCAGCCCCGTCTTCGTCTCCGGCCCCGTCTCCTCGGTCAAGGCCGGCGCCTCGCCGCTGTCGGTCAGCGCCCCCGAGCAGTCGGTCACCGGTGAGAAGCTGGTCGTGACCGTCACGGCCGACCGCACCGGCGGCGCGAAGCTGCCGGGCAGGCTGGCCGTGGCCGCCGGCGGAGTCAAGGCCGACCTGGTCACCCGCAAGGGCAGGAAGACGTCGGTCACGCTGGAGCTGCCCGCCACTCCGGTGACCGGCCGCAGGCCGGTCACCGCGACGGCCGCCGACGACCGCGGCCCCATCGCCCGGCTGCGCTCGGGAACCCAGGTGGTCAGGCCGTACACGGTCAACGGGCGGCCGGTCGTCGACGGGAGGAAGCTCCGGGTCACCGTGACCAACAACAGCCCGTCCACGCCGGTCAAGCTGAGCTCCGTCGCCTGGCAGGTGGGCTCGTGGCGCGGGGTGGTCGCCGATCCGGCCGAGGTGCCCGCGCTGGGCTCGGCCTCGGTGGAGGTGCCGGTGCCGGACGCCCTGCCGTACGTGAACTACAGCTACGCGGTCACGGCCGGGAACGCGAGCGACACCGGGTCGCTCAGCTTCAGTCCGATCGAGAAGGCCGGGGCGACCACCCTGGACCCGATCGACCTGAACGGCCTCGGCCGCTGGGTGGGCCTGCGCGGCGGCACCCGGACCGGCCCCGACGACCTGTCCGGGACCATCCGGTTCACGCACAGCCCGGACGCGCTGATCCTGGACGCGGTCATCAAGGACGACGTGCACAACGCCGCCCGCACCGACCCGTCGCAGACCTGGCAGGTCGACTCCGTGCAGTTCAGCCTGTACTCGGCCTTCCCGGGCGAGCTCACCGGCGAACGCGTCGAGATCGGCGCGGCCCTGCTGCCGTCGGGGCCCGCCGCCTACACCTGGACCGGCCCGGCCGGGCCGACCCCGGGCGCCGACGTCGCCATCACGAGGGACGAGACGGCCAAGACCACCACGTACCGGCTGGCCGTGCCGTGGGCGTCGCTCGGCTACGACAAGCCGCCGACCGGCGTGATCGGGATCTCGTTCCTCGTCAACGACGCCGACGGCGGAACGGGCGGCGACGCCCGCGACGGCTACCTCGAATGGGGGAGCGGCGTCGGCAGCGCGCCGAAGAACCCGGCGCTGTTCCGCTCCGCCCAGCTCGTCTGAGCGGTCCGGTCCAGGTCGTCGAAGCCCAGGACGTCGAGTCCCAGCTCGGCGGCCTGGGCCAGCACCGTCTCCAGCCGCGCCGGTGACACGTGGTTGCACTCGTGCGAGTCGGCGACCGCGTGCGCGTAGAACGTCACCGCCTCCTGCCGCCCGGCCGCGCGCACCAGGGCCGAACGCACCGAGGCGTCGTCGACCCCGGCGGGCTTGAACAGCTTGCCCGTGTCGATCCCGGCCCCGATCAGCACGCGGCGCCGGGCGAGCTCGGCGACCGGGGTGAAGATCTCGTCCACGGTGTCCAGGCCGCCCCCGGCCGGGTGCCGGGCGCCGCCGCGCAACCGGGGGAACACCCCGCCCAGCACCGCGTCCGACTGTTCGTCGCGGCGGCTCACCGGATAGGCGAAGCAGGCGGCCTCGAACCCGTGCGCGCGCAGCGCCGCCAGGCACGGGGTGACGTCCTCGGCCAGGTAGCCGTCGCCGCCGAGAGCCGCGATCCGGTCGGGCGCCCACAGGTGCCGGTAGCCGTGCGCCCCCACGGTGTGCCCGTCGTCCGCCAGCTCGCGCAGCCGTTTCCAGCCGTCGTCGTCGATCCTGTACGGCTCGCTGACGAAGAACGTCACCCGCGCGCCGTACTCCCTGAACAGGCCGCGCACCGCGCTCCACTCGGGGACGAAGCCGCTGCGGTGGGCGGAGGCTCCACGGGCCTCGGGGGTCTCCGGATCGAAGGGGCGGATTAGTCTTGGTTAGCCGGGGTCGGGCAGGAGGGCGA
>NZ_JBSFGJ010000108.1:0-24758 GCF_053596515.1 Nonomuraea sp. NPDC001684 | reverse complement strand
CCGCTGTCGGCGATCTTCTGCCCCTGCCGGCCGCCCCAGTCCTGGTCGACGGCGATGACCTCGCCGTTGGTGAGTATCGTCCGGGTCTCGGCGCTCATCGAGCGCAGGTCGTTGCCCGCGATGAGCGGCGCGTTGAGCAGCGCCCAGAGGCTGAAGTGGGCCCGCGACTCGGTGGCGGTGAGCCCGGCGTTGCCGACCTCCAGCATGTCGGGGTCGTTCCAGCCGCCCGGCCCCGAGTACGCCGCGAGCCCCGCCTGGCTGTCCAGGATGCCCATGACCGAGCCCCAGTTCGCCTGGATGTCGCCCGTGGTGCGCCAGGAGTTGCCGACCGGCATGCCCCAGGTCCAGACGGCGTCCTGGCCCCAGTTGCACAGGCTGTAGAGGATGGGCCTGCCGGTGGCGGCCAGCGCGTCGCGCATGGCGGTGTAGCGCTGCTGCGCGCTCTGCCCGAGGTGGTCGCCGCAGTTGTCGTACTTGAGGTAGTCCACGCCCCAGGACGCCCACAGGGCCGCGTCCCTGCGCTCGTTGCCCAGGCTGGCCGGGTAGCCCGCGCACGTCGTGGTGCCCGCCGAGGAGTAGATGCCGAGCTTGAGCCCCTTGGAGTGCACGTAGTCGGCGACGGCCTTGACGCCGCCGGGGAACTTCTGCGGGTCGGGGACGAGGTCGCCGGCCGCGTCGCGGGTCCTGGTGGACCAGCAGTCGTCGATGTTGACGTAGGTGTAGCCCGCCGCCGCCATGCCACTGGAGACCATGGCGTCGGCCGTCTGGCGGATGAGGCCGTCGTTGACGTTGCAGCCGAAGCTGTTCCAGTCGTTCCAGCCCATCTGCGGGGTACGGGCGAGGCCGTTCTCCAGCGCGACGGCCGGGGACGTCGCGCCGCCGATCGCGACGAGGGAGCCGGCCGCCAGCAACGCGGCCGTCGTCAGGCCCAGAATTCTGCGCATTTCGCTTCTCCACCTCCTGGGTGTCGTCATGAGCCGGCGCGGGCCCAGCGCTGGTTGGCGGCGCCGCTGCAGGACCAGATCTGGAGCTTGACGCCGTTGGCGGTGCTGTTGCTCGGCACGTCCAGGCACTTGTTCGCACCGACGGCGGTGATGGAGCCGTCGGCGTTGAAGCGCCACTGCTGATTGCTCTGGCCGCTGCAGTCCCAGATGATCACGCCGGCGCCGTCGGCGGTGCTCCGATTGGCCACGTCCAGGCACTTGCCGCCGTACACGCGCAGCTCACCGGCGCTGGTCGGCGTCCAGCGCTGGTTGCTCTGGCCGTTGCAGTCCCAGATCTGCGCCTGCGCGCCGTTCGCCTGCGACGCGCCGGTGACATCCAGGCAACGGCCCGAGCCCACGCCCTTGATCTCCGTCCCGCCGGAGGGTTCGCCCTGCGGCTGGCCGATGCTGCCGGGGACCGATTGCAGCGCCGCGTACCAGGCGGCGGCCATCTTGTCGTAGCCGCCGGCGGTCGGGTGGACTCCGTCGATCAGGTCCGAGGTGGTCAACCTGCTGTGCATGTCGACCAGGTGGACGTGCTTGCCGCTGTTCACCTTGCTCTGGACGATGCCGGGGATCGCCGCGTTGAAGGTGCGGGCGGCGGACTCCTGTCCGGCGTTGGACAGCGGGATGACGGTCGCGACGAAGACGTCCGCGTCCGGCACGGCCGCGGTGATGTGGTCGATCAGCGTGGACAGCCGTTGCGGAGCGCCGGCCACGTTGTAGTTCTGCAGGATGTCGTTGGTGCCCAGGTGCAGCAGCAGCGTGCGCGGCGTGTACGTGCGCAGCCAGCCGGTGAGGTTCGCGTCGATCTGGTCGATCCGCCAGCCTGGGTGGCCCTCGTGATCATGATCGCCCAGGCTGCCGGGCCCGTTGAACTGTGAACCGACGAAATCGACCGTGTAGCGGCCCCCGGCCAGGCGCTGCCACAGGCCGATCCGGTAGCCGCCCGGCACCTGCGTGCCCTCGGTGATCGAGTCGCCGAGGGGCATGACCCGTACCCCGCCGTTGGACTCGGCTCCGGCGACCCCCGTCCCCATCGCCGTGCCGACCGCCAGCAACACCGCCACCGTCAGCACGGCGGCCCGCCATCGCCTCCAGGTACGCATGCTCACCCTCTCACCACCGGCCGCGAGCCGGACGAGTCGGCCGAGTCGGCCGTTGACGCCCGCGCTGAGCGCATCGACCCCTCTGTTGGTGGGGACATCAGGACCTCCTGTGATCACGTTCGCTGTCGCTGACATCGCGCCGGTGTCCGACCCCGGGCCGGGCCCGCCGGACGGCGTGATCCGGCGGCGCCACCGGCCTCAGGTGCGGGTCCAGCGTTGGTTGGAGCCGCCGTTGCAGCTCCAGATCTGCAGCCTGGTGCCGTTGGCGGTGCTGTTGCTCGGCACGTCCAGGCACTTGTTCGCGCCGACGGCGGTGATGGAGCCGTCGGCGTTGAAGCGCCACTGCTGGTTGCTCTGGCCGCTGCAGTCCCAGATGATCACGCCGCTGCCGTCGGCGGTGGCGCGGTTGGCGACGTCCAGGCACTTGCCGCCGTACACGCGCAGCTCACCGGAGGCGGTGGACGTCCACTGCTGGTTGGGCTGCCCGTGGCAGTCCCAGATCTGCGCCTGGGCGCCGTTGGCCTGGGAGGCGCCCGCGACGTCGAGACACCTGCCCGACCCCGCGTTCTTGACCTGGCCGCCGGGCTCCGGGCCAGGCGAGGTGCCGTCGAGCCCGAGGAAGGAGAGGGCGTGGGGGAACATGCCCGTCAACGGCAGGGAGTGGCCCTCCCCCGCGAAGCTGAGCCCCTCGACCCGCGGCTGGGCTCCGGTGCCGCCGTACCGGGTGCGGGTGACGCCCGAGCGCGGGCTGTCGGTGTACGCAGGGGTCTGGCTCACCCCGTTCAGGCCGGACCACTGCTTGATCTCCTCGCCGAAGTTGGCGTAGGCCAGGGTGGTGTCGACGGTGCCGTGCCAGAGCTGCATGCGCGGGTAGGCGCCGGTGTAGCCGGGGAACATGGCGCGGGCCTGGTCGCCCCACTGCTGGGCGGTCTTGACGATCCGGCCGCCGGAGCACTCGCTGTTCCACAAGGACCCGTTGGCGGTGGCGAAGCATCCGGCCGGGACGCCGGAGAACGCCGCGGCGGCCGAGAACACGTCGGGGTACTGCGCGGCGAGTACGTTGGTCATCATCGCGCCCGAGGAGAAGCCGCTGACCACGATCTTGGCGGGGTCCACATTGTGGCGCTGCCGGGCGTAGCTGACCATCGACATGATCCCGGTGGAGTCCCCGCCGCCGTCACGTCTCAGCGCGGCCGGGGTGGACACGTCGAAGCACTGGCCGCTGCGGGTGGCCTCCGGGACCACGATGATGTATCCGTACTGGTCGGCGGCGGTGACGTAGTCGTGCCCGACGCCGTTGAACACCCCGGCGGCCGAGCCGGTGCAGTAGTGCACCAGGACCAGCAGCGCCGGCCTCGCCGCCACCCGATCCGGGACATAGATGTGCATGTTCAGATTGGTCGGGTTGTTGCCGAAGCCGGTTACCCGGGTCAGCGACGCGGCCGCGGCGGGCCTGACGCCCAGCAGCACGGCGGCGGCCATCAGGAGGACGGCGGCGGTCGCGAGTGCGGCACGCGATGCCCGGGTCGTCGCGGGGCCGCGGCCGGCGCGGCGGGCCAGGGGCATCACGTCCAGGTCCACTTCTGGTTGGCGCCGCCATGACAGGTGTAGAGCTGGAGCCCGGTGCCGTTGCCGGTGCCTGCGCCGACGGCGTCGAGGCACAGCCCGGACTGGACGCCGGTGACGGTGCCGTCGGAGTTCAGGCGCCATTTCTGGTTGTCGCCGCCCCAGCAGGAGTAGATCTGGATCCTGGCGCCGTTCCCGGTGCCTCCGGCGTCCAGGCATTTGTCGCCGTACACCCTCAGCTCTCCGGCGGAGGTCCGCGTCCACTGCTGGTTGGTGCGGCCGTTGCAGTCCCACAGCTGCACGGCGGTGCCGTCGGCGGTGGCGGAGCCCGGGACGTCCACGCAGCGGCCGGAGGCCACTCCCCTGATCTGACCTGCGGGTGGCGGGGTCGGCGTCGTGGTGGACGAGCCGCCGTCCAGGCCGAAGAAGTGGATGGCGTACGCCGCCATCCCCGGGTGGGGCAGGTCGTGTCCGGCGCCGGTGACGGTGTACGCCTCGACCTGCCCGGAGCCGAAGACCCGCCGGGTCCAGCCGGGCTGCGGGCTGTCGGTGGAGGCGGGGGTCTGGCTCAGGCCGTGCACGTCGGTCCACTGGTCGACCTCCTCCTGCAACATCGTGTACGGCAGGACGGAGTCGGCGGTGCCGTGCCAGGCCATCACGCGCGGCCGGGGCCCGGTGTAGCCGGGGTAGGCGTTCCTGACCAGGTCACCCCACTGCCGCGGCGTCTTGTCGCCGCATCCGGCGGGCCCGAGGCAGCCGTAGGGGACGCCCGAGAACGGCGCTCCCGCCTTGAACACGTCGGGGTAGGTGGCGAGCAGGTTGCCGGTCTCCATCGCCCCGGAGGAGAAGCCGGTCGCGAACACCCGCTGCGGGTCGCCGTTGTAGCGTTGCAGCACGTAGTTGGTCATGGAGACGATCGACACCGGGTCGCTGCCGCCGCCGTGCCGCAGGGCCTCGTTCGACCAGACGTCGAAGCAGTTCGACAGGCCGTTGGCGCTCTTGTTCGCCTGCGGGTAGATGACGATGAAGCCGTACCGGTCGGCCAGCGAGGCGAACTCGGTGCCCTGGTGGAAGCCTGGAGCCCAGCCGTTGCAGCCGTGCATCGCCACCAGGACGCCCGGCCTGGCCGCCACCCTGTCGGGGACGTAGAGGTACATCCGCAGCCCGCCCGGGTTGGCCCCGAAGTTCGTCACCTCGGTCAGGACCGCGGCCGACGCCTGCGGCGCGCCCACCAGCAGCATGGACAGACCGGTGACCGCCGCCGTGATCACAGCCGCCAGAGCGGCTCCGATGCCCGCGCGCCTTGTCCTGCGCGATTCGCCTGGCTTCATGCATCCACCTCTCGTATGTTAGCGCTAACAAAGCGCCAACCGGTCGAGCTCTTCCGGGCCGATGGAAGGGACGGAGGGAGCAAATACGAGCCGTAAAGGCGCTGTCAAGAGCGCCATGACGCGCGGCGGCCGGAGGAGGCGGCCGCCGAGCGCGCTCACCTCGACTTATCGAGGCGGGCCGGCGAGAGCGTCGCCATGAAACTTTCAACAGCCTCCCGCGACACCAGCTGACGAAACTCTCCGGACGCCAAGTCGCACGTTGCACCTGCGCAAGCGAGACGAACGGCACGGGTGGGGCCGGAAGCGCGCTGTCAGGCGCAGTCCACGGGAGGTGACGAGGGCAGGGAGATCGGCTGCTGCCGCCGGTACGCCTCCAGGTCGACGAGGTTCCCGTTGATCGCGTTGCGTCTCTGGAGCTCCGCCCAGTACGCCGGATCGAGGAAGATCGCGGGGTTCCACAGCGGCTGCGTCAGGTCCTTCAGCTGCCCCAGGTACAGGACGGCGTCGGCCAGCTTCCCCAGCGGGAAGCCGCACAGCCGGGGCGCCTCCATGAACTGTCCCGCGTCGGCCGACTCCAGCCAGTTGCCGGAGCACGCGATCACGGTACGCCGTGGGCAGGCCGCCAAGCGGGGATGGCTGCCGGCCACGATCACGTACACGCGCCGGCCGGTCTGCTCCTCGATCAGCGGGACCGCGTGGTCGGCGTTCCGGCCCCGCTCCGGCGAGTGCGTCACGTGCCCGCTGCCGTAGCAGATCAGCGCCCGGCGGTTCCTGGCGAGCACCTCCCGCCGCACCAGGGACGCCATGTGGGTGTCACGCTGGGCGAGGAAGCCGTCCACCTGGTCCTGGGTGGTGATGCGTGACCAGTCGATGGGCGGGTCCCCGAGGAGCACCCGGATCCTCCGCGCGGCGGGCAGCGTCCAGTTGACGGCGCGGACCGTACGGAAGAACTGCTCACGGATCGGCTGGTCGCCGGTGCCCCCGGGCGATTGCGTGGTGTTCCGCCAGACCTGCCGCAACACGTGGTCCTCGACGGCCGCGCCGGCGACGAACCGGTCGATGACCGGCTGGTAGAGCGCGTTGCCGAATTCGACGACGATGTCGTCGACCACGTCCGGCAGCCGCGGGTCCGTGAGCAGCATCTGCTGCGCGTCACCGTGTTCCTGCTGGCCGTGCGACTCGCCGACGGCGACGAGCCGGTGGTGTTCGAAGGCCGACAGGACAGCCTGGGTGAGGCCCCGCGCGGACACCTCGCCCGTGCCCTTCGAGCCGGCCGTCGAGCCGGCCGTCGAGCTGGTCGTCAGCAGTCCGCCGGCTGCCGTACCGGCCCCGGTGACGGCGAGGAACCTGCGCCGGGTCAACCGCGGATCTGTCACGTCTCGTCCTTTCCGAAGGGGAATCACGGACGGTTGTACGGCACGGCCGGTGTCGGCCGGGTGTCAGGCGCTGACACCCGCCCGACACCCGTTCCCTGGCATCGTGTCCGGTGACCGGACGCGGTGGACGGAACGGCGCCACCCCCGGGGTGAGGAGGACGGTCGTGCGAGTGCTGGTCGTCGAGGACTTCGAGGTTCTGGCGCGGGCGATCGGGACCGGGTTGCGGCGCGAGGGCATGGCGGTGGACGTCGTCCTCGACGGCGACGACGCCCTGGCCCGCCTGGCCGCCACCCGGTACGACGTGGTGGTGCTGGACCGCGATCTGCCGGGCACGCCCGGCGACGAGGTGTGCCGCGAGATCGCCGCCGGTGACGCGGGGTCGCGGGTGCTGATGCTCACCGCCGCGGGCACCGTGCGGGACAGGGTCGAGGGTCTGGGGCTGGGCGCGGACGACTACCTGCCCAAGCCGTTCGACTTCGCCGAACTCGTGGCCCGCGTGCGCGCGCTGGGACGCCGCTCGGCGCCCGCCGTGCCGCCGATCCTCCGGGCGGAGGACCTGATCCTGGACCCGAGCAGGCGGGTGGCCTTTCGCGGCGCGCGGCGCCTGGAGTTGACCCCGAAGGAGTTCGCCCTGCTGGAGTGCCTGCTCGCCGCCGGTGACCGGGTCGTGTCCACGGAGGAGCTGCTGGAACGGGTCTGGGACGAGGCCGCTGACCCGTTCACCACGGCCGTCAAGACGACCGTGCGCCGGTTACGGGCCAAACTCGGCGAACCACCGGTGATCGGCACCGTCCGTGAGGGCGGCTACCGCATCGGGGTCCCGCGATGAACCTGACGGTGACCGGCCGCGCTCGGCGCCACCTGCGACGGCCGTCCCTGCGCGCGCAGCTCACGACGCTGTACGCCGGACTGGTTCTGGCAGTCGTCGTCCCGATGATGCTGGTCGCCGGATTCCTGTTCGGCAGGGACCAGGTCCGCCTCCGGGCCGGGGACGCCGCTCCACCGCCCGACAGCTCCGCCCAGCAGGTCGACGCCGTGCTCGCGGTCACCGGGATCGTCGTCGTGGTCCTGACCGTGCCGGCCGCGTGGTGGCTGGCCGGGCGCTTCCTCCGCCCGCTTCGCGCCATGACCGTGACCGCCCGGGAGATCTCGGCCACCAACCTCAACCGCCGGCTCGGCCTGCGCGGCCCGGACGACGAGCTGACCAGGCTGGGGCGCACCCTCGACGACCTGTTCGAGCGGCTGGACTCCTCGTTCGCGGCGCAGCGCCACTTCGTGGCCAACGCCTCCCACGAGCTGCGCACCCCGCTGGCCGGTCAGCGCGCCGTGCTCCAGGTCGCGCTCGCCGACCCCGAGGCGGGTGAGGCGAGCCTGCGGGCCGCGTGTGAGGAGGCACTCGCTCTCGGAGCGCGGCAGGAACGCCTGATCGGCGCTCTCCTCACGCTGGCCGAAGGAGAGAAGGGCATCGAGCACCGGGAGCCGGTCGACCTGGCCGAGGTCACCGAGCAGGTGGTGTCGTCGCGCCGCTCGGAGGCCGCCGGGCGAACGGTCACGGTTCGTACGTCGCTGGACCCCGCGCCCGTCAGCGGTGACCCCGACCTGATCGCCAGCATGATCGGCAATCTGGTCGACAACGCGCTCCACCACAACGTTCCCGACGGACACGTCACCATCGCCACCGGCCTCACCGGCGAGGGCGCCCGCCTGACGATCGGCAACACCGGCCCGCTCATCCGGCCGCAGGACCTGCGGCGGCTCTTCCAGCCGTTCCAGCGGCTCGGCGCCCCACGCACCCACACGACCGGCGGTCACGGACTGGGCCTGGCGATCGTCCGGGCCGTCGCCCAGGCGCACGGCGCACGGCTGACGGCCCTTCCACGCGCCGATGGCGGCTTGGACGTGACGATAATGTTCGGCTGATCCCGGTTCGGGGCGTACGAGGTCCAGGCCGACCACGGACGATCCGCGAGACAGCGTCTTACCGGTCGGCGCTGGTCGCGGCGGAAATTCTCCCGATTGCGCATTCTTCGATCACGCTACGATGACCCCATGGCATTGCTCTACCAGGCAACGCTTCGGCCTACGAAGCTTGAGCTGCTGAGCGACTGGCTGCCCGGCCGCCCCTGGTACACCGGGTCGGCCGGCGAGACGCAGCAGATGGCCTCCTTCCGGTTCGATGACCCGGCCGGCGCGGTCGGGATGGAGACGATACTGGTACGGGCCGGTGACGGCCCGGTTCATCAGATGCCGCTCACCTACCGGGAGGCGCCGTTGCCCGGTGGCGACGCGTGGCTGCTGGGCACCGCCGAGCACTCGGTGCTGGGGATGCGCTGGGTTTATGACGCGGTCGGTGATCCTGTCTACGCTGCGGCGCTGGCGAGGGCGATCATCTGCGGCACGGGCCAGGCCGAGAAACTGGTGCAGGTCGATGGCCGTTTGGTGCGTCGCGAGCCTGATATGCGCGTCCTCGGTGGTGGAGATGAGACAGCGGCGATGCCGGCCGTGGGAGAGATCGAGCGCGTCACCGAGGACGACCCGACGGTGATCGTGACAGACACGATCGAGCTGGTCGTCGTCCGCCGGCTCGACGTCGGCGTCGAGCTCGCGGACGTGGTGCTGCGTGGTGCCTGGCCAGGTCAAGAGACGCCGGTGCCGCTGGCGTCCGCGAGACTTCGCTGACGTCTACGAGACCACCGGCACGTCGTCGCTGTAGGAGACGGCCCCGGTCAGCCTGGCTGCCCCCGCCGGCCGGATGCAGTGCGCGCCTGACCCGCCGGATCTTCGCAGGCGGCCTCGGTAGCGCCCGGCCGCAACCACATCTGCACGGTCACGTCCTGCCCGTGTCGGGTGGGAAGCGTCCACAAGCGCTCCCGGCACGCCCGGCCGCCCGGGGCACGACGGCACGGACGGCACGGACGTGCTGAACCTTGTGAGCTACCAGTTGGCGTCGCTGATGGGCTCCAGCCGGAACTTCTCGTTGTCCTGGGTGCCGGTGTCGTACTGGTTCACGCTGGCACCCTGATGGAGGCTGGCGTTCTCGATGGCCAGCACCTTGCCCGAATGCTTGACCACGATACGGACGTAACCGTCACCGGCGTCGCGCAGCTCGAACTTCTCGTTGTCCTGGGTGCCGGTGTCGTACTGGTTCACGCTGGCGCCCTCATTGAGGCTGGCGTTCTCGATGGCCAGCACCTTGCCCGATTGCTTGACGATCAGCCGGGCTCGCGGCGGGAAAGGAGCCATGAGTACCTCCCTGGTAGGGGAATTCGGGGGCAGGACCCTGCCACACACACCGGACGGTGCGGCCCTGCCAGTGGTCACCACATTGAGCCGGTCGACATTCAAAGGACTAGAGAAACAGTGGCCATATCAGGGGCATATTCCTCAGCCTCGAATTCCGGCAGACGCGCCCGTCATGAAAACCCGTGATGAGCTGCCAGACCACGGCTGCGCCTGGAGATCATGGACTTGTCGGCGACGGCTCGATCGGCGACAGCAGGAATGGCCATATGCTTCCCTCCAGTCGATGATCGAGGCGGCGACGCGCTGTTCGTCTCTATGAAACTTGATTGCGGATGGGAAATCACCCTCCAGCCGTGACCACATCCGGACAGGGTTCAAGCCTCCGCCACCTGGCCCCACCAGCGGTGTCAGACAAGCTCATCACGACGTGCCCGGCCACCCCGCCTCAAGAGAAAACGGCGCTGCGCAAGAGCAGGTCACGGCCGACCGTTTGGAGAATTATGCCCGGCCGAAGCACTGCTGCTGGTCGGGACATCGCTCATGGATAGGTGACTGTCGGAATAGGCCAATAGTTCAGCTCGTCGGGGAGTTTTGATTTGACTTTATTGGCTTTTGGGTGACGTATTTCCAGGCCGAGCGCGTCACGGCAGGCGGCGAAGCGGGGTTGATCTGAAAGAAACCGAATCGCGGGCCGCGCTCGGAGGGCCAGAGCGCTGAGGGTGCCGCTGGTACCGCGATCTGCTGCGGCGCCGTCACGCCGCGGACAGTGCGCCCCACAGGCAGCCGATGCCATGCGCGGGGATGGCGGTCAGCCTTTGACGGTGAGGAGCGGGCGCAGCTCGGCCACCGGGTCCGCCACACCTCCCGCGTGCAGGCTCGACACCACGGGCCCGATGTCCTTGTACGCCCACGGAGCTTCCTGCTTGAGGTCGCGCCGCCAGGCCGCCATCACGTCCGCGCGGCGCGCCACGGTCGGATCGCGGTGGTCCAGCGGGGTGACCACGCGGAACTCCCGTAGGAACGCGTCGAGGTCGCGGTCGCCGGCCCGCGCGGTGGCGCCGCGCGGGACTCGCCGTCCGGCGCCGTGGCAGGCGCTGGCCAACGTGCGGGCGTTGCCGTGGCCCCGCAGCAGGTAGCTGGACGCCCCCATCGACCCGGGCACGATCACGGGCTCACCCCAGATCGCGTACGGGCCGCCGCTCATCTGCTCGTGACCACCCGCCGGCGTCGCGCCCTTGCGATGGACGACGCGGTCCTCCTCCTGCCAGAACAGGTTGTGCGGCGCGTCGTAGACCAGGCGGGCCGTCATCCGACCGCATTCGGCGGCGAGCCCGGCACGCATGGTAAGGGCGAGGAAGAACCGATTGCCCGAGGCGAAGTTGGCGGCGTTGCCGAAGGCGTCCAGGTAGCGGCGCCGGGCGGCGGCCGTGCGCTCGTTCAGCAGGAACGGCAGGATCCGGTTGCGGGGTCGCGACAACCCCGGCGGCCAGGTCTGGCGCAGCCGGTCCAGCGCCGTGGCGTTGGCCTGGTGTCCCAGCGCCAGTGAGCCGCTGTGCACCATCAGGACGACCGCGCCCGCCGTCAGGCCCCACGCGTACGCGGCGGCGGGATCGTGGACCCGTGCCACGTACTGCAGTTCGGCGAAGTGGTTGCCGCCGCCGATGCTGCCGATGAGGCTGTCATGGCTGGCGGCATCGGCGCCGCCCGCGCTGGTGATCCAGTCGGCGAACGCCTCGGCGGTACCGGTCGGGTGCGCCGGAGCGTGCATGCGATGCAGGCAGTCCTCGGTGTCGGTCGGCTGGTGACCTTGCCAGGGGGCGTCGCCGGTGTGCAGGAGCCCCGGGAGCCCGCCGCGCAGGAGTGCCTCCCGCTGGGCGGGAGTAAGGGCGATGCGGCGGCCGCCCTCGAAGAACAGGTGCCGCAGCCGCCGTTCCAGGGCGTCCAGGCGCGGCCGTACCTGCTCCACGGTGAGTGAGGTCACCTCCAGCCGCATGCCGCAGTTGACGTCGTTGCCGACCGCCTGCGGGAGCAGCGCGCCCTCGGTCTCGATGACGGTGCCGATCGGGATGCCCGCGCCCTTGTGGAAGTCAGGGGTGAGGACGAGGCGGACCAGGCGGGGCAGCGGACCGTCGTGGCCGGGTACGGCCTCGGCGAGGCGGTCGAGGGTGTCGGCCGTCTCCAGGACGGACAGCACTTCGTCGACGGCGGCCGGTTCGAGAGGCACACGTTCGTCGGCACAGATGTCGACGGGGATGTCCCAAGGGTTCGGGAGGGTGAGCCACTGCTCGTCGCGGCGCAGGAGACGGCGGTCCTGACGGATGCGCATGATGGTGAAGTCCTTCGGGCTGCTGAAAAGCGATGCAAGGGGCGGGCGCGACCGGAAGCGCGCCGAAGAAGGCGACGGACCGGAGCCGCCGCCGCGGGCCTCGTGGTTCAGCAGCCGCGAGGTGAAGGCGTGCCCGACTGTAGTACGGCACGCGCCGCCCACACCACGGATTTACGCCTCCGCCGAGGAGACGATGCCGGCGTGCCGGCGCTGTCCACCCGCCATCAAGTCCACGACGCGTCCCCGGTTTTGTAAGGGGTGTCAGGCCCAAGGCCTTGACCTGCGTCAGGCCGGCGACGACGCGCCCGGCGAACATCCCCGGGTGGCCGACTCGGGGCGCCACCGGGTCACCCGAGCTTGAGCAGCAGTTCGGTGAGCTCGGCCGGCATGGTGATCATGCAGTCGTGGCCCGTCGGCAGCTCCCACACCTGTGCGGGGCTGCCGTTGGGCTGCGTCGCCGGAACTGGCCGCCGCGTGATGCCCTCCGGCACGCCCGCGACGCAGTGGATGTGCGTCCGCGGGATCGCGTGCGCGGCGGGGTTGTCCAGCCGGACCGGTTGCTGGAGGCAGAGCACCGGCTGGTCCGACAACATCGCCCGCAGCCAGGCCACGTCCGCCGGGTCGGTGACCCCGAACAGGCCCAGGGGCGGCGGCAGCTCGGGCATCGGCGGGATCCGCCAGCCGGTCCCGGACTGCGCGGCGCGGTCGATGAGGGCCTGGGTGACGGGTTGCACGTCCACCGCGCTCTCGCCGTCCTCCGGGACCATCGCGTCGAGGTAGACCAGGTGGGCGATGCGTTCCGGGACGCGGTTGGCGGCGGAGGAGATGACCAGCCCGGCGTAGCTGTGGCCGACCAGGATCACGTCGGTGAGGTCGTTGGCGGTGATCAGCTCGACGATGTCGCCGGCGTGGGTGTCCAGTCCCACCTCGGGGCCGAGCAGATGGGCCTTGTCGCCGTGGCCGGTCAGCGACGGCGCGGCCGCCTGATGCCCGGCCGAGGTCAGGAGCGGGACCACCCGCTCCCAGCATCGTCCGCTGTGCCAGGCTCCGTGTACCAGCACGTACGTTGACATGTGCGGCTCCTTGCTCATCAAAGGGGTGTTCGTTCCCGAGCGAGGTTTCCGCTCGTCCGGCGGCGCAGCCAGAGCCCTCGCGATCCTGGGGGTGAGGGGGCCAGGCACGCGCCGAGGTGCGCCATTACCGTGGGGCGCATGGGCGGCGAATCCAACCTTCTGGGCGAATACGTACGCGCCCGCCGGGAGCTCGTCACTCCTGAGCAGGCGGGCATCCCCTCCGTGGGCGTACGGCGGGTGCCGGGCCTGCGCCGGGAGGAGGTCGCGATGCTCGCCGGCATCAGCGCCGACTACTACCTGCGCCTGGAGCAGGGCCGCGACCGCAACCCGTCCGCGCAGGTGCTGGTGTCCCTCGCGCGGGTGCTGCGGCTCGACGACGACGCGACGGCCTATCTGCTGCGCCTCGGGGCGGGCGATCCCCGGCGGCGACGGCGGCGGCCCCGCAAGGAGAGCGTTCCCGCGGGCATCGCCAAGCTCGTCGCCGCGCTCGCGCTGCCCGCGTACGTGGAGGGCCGCTCCTTCGACGTGCTGGCCGCCAACGCCCCGGCGACCGCCCTGTCGCCGCGGCTCGTGGCGGGGCGCAACCGCCTGCGGGACGTGTTCCTCGACCCCGCCGAGCAGGCTCTCTACCCGGACTGGGAGAACGCCGCGCAGGGCATGGTCGCCGGCTTCCGCAAGTCCGTCGGTGCCGACATCGACGACCCCCGGTTCGTCGAACTCGTCGGCGAGCTCTCCCTCGCCAGCCCGCTGTTCAGCAGGCTTTGGGCCCGCCACGACGTGAACACGTGCGAGGGCGCGCCCAAGCGCCTCGACCATCCCCAGGTCGGTGAGCTGTGGCTGAACCGGGAAAGGCTGGGCGTGAGCGGCGCGCCGGGCCAGACGCTCATCGTCCTGCACCCGGACCCCGGCACCGGCAGCGCCGAGAAGCTGGCGCTCCTCACCTCCGTCACGCTTTCCCCTTGAATCGCCCAGGGGCTCGCCCGCGACGTGAACGGGAACGCCGCCGCCGGTCGGCGACGCCTGTCGTGACTCAGGCGGAGGGGCGCAGGCGGCGCTCGGCCGGCGGGATCAGCAGCACCTCCAGCGCGCGGGCGCAGGCCCGCGCGTGCGCGGCGAACCAGTCGATCCGCGCGTCGCTGATGACCAGCGGCGTGGAGCGCACGGCCAGCGCGTAGCGGACGTGGTTGTGCCGGTCGAGCACCGGCACCGCGACGGTGCGGACGCCGTCGCCCGACTCCCCGTCGTTGAGCGCGTACCCGGCCTCGCGCACGCGGACCAGCTCCTCGCGCAGTTCGGCGTGGTCCACGATGGTGCGGCCGGTCAGCGCCGGCAGCGGGCCGAGCGCCGCCAGGTCGGCGCTGCCCTCCGGGTCCCAGGCCAGCAGCACCTTGCCCAGCGCCGTGGAGTGCAGGGGGCGGCGCAGCCCGGCGCCGCTGTCGGGGTTGAGCGAGCCGCCGCTCAGGATGACCGCGTGCCGGTCGTTGCGGACGGCCAGGTCCACGGTGGCGGAGGTGATGCGGGCCAGTTCGGCCAGTTCGGGGGCGATGCGGTGCAGGCCGCGCCGGTGGAAGGAGAGCTGCCCCAGCTCCGTGATGGACGGCCCCAGCCGGTAGCGGCCGGTGCGCGCCTCCTGCTCCAGGAAGCCCGTGGCGGCCAGCGTCCTGGCCAGGCGGTGGGTGGTCGAGGTGGACAGCCCCATCCTGCGCGCCAGGTCGGACAGGCCGAGCGAGGCGTCACCGCCCCCGAAGCAGCCGAGCAGGCCGATCGCCCTGCGCACCGACTGGACGTTGTCGTTCGCTGCCATGCGGGAAACTCCGTCTTCCGAGTAGGGAGAGCGGGGACCAGGTAAGAGCCGGTCCGGCCGAGAACGCTTCCCGCATCGCGGGACAATCTTTGCATTCCCTACCAATTTACAAGCAAACTCTGCCCATGACCACAGCCGCACTCGACGCCATCTGGTTCACCCGCTGTCCCGTCCCCACCGCCACAGGCATCGCGGCCGACCAGGGCTGGCTGGCGGAAGAGTTCGCCGGCGACGGGATCGAGGTCCGCTCGCTGCAGGACGACGACCCCGGCGTGCCCCGCGAGACCCACTACACCCACGCTCTGACCGGCCTGTTCCGCGAGGGCGGCAACGTGCCGGCGCTGTGGGCGCGCTCGCGCGGCGAGGCGACCAGGCTCATCGGGCTCACCTGGATCGAGGAGCGGCAGGTCGTGCTGGTGCGCGGCGGCACCGCCCTGGAGAGCCCCGAGCAGCTCAAGGGCCTGCGGCTGGCGGCGCCCCGGCATCGCATCGCCATCGACTTCTGGCGGGCCATGGCCCTGCGCGGCTTCCACGGCGCGCTCTCCCTGGCCGGGCTCGGGCTCGGTGACGCCGAACTGGTGGACGTCGAGGCCGAGCCGGGCGGCGGCCAGTGGGAGTCGGAGCTGGCCGCGCTGGCCGCCGGCCGGGTGGACGCGGTCTACGTCAAGGGCGCGCTCGCCGTCGAGGCCGCCCTGCGGCACGGCGCGGAGGTGGGCATCGACCTGGACGCCGTGCCGGACCGGCGCGCGCGGATCAACAACGGCACCCCCCGCCCGATCACCGTCCACCAGCGCCTGCTGGACGAGCATCCGCAGGTGGTCGCCCGCTTCCTGGCCGTCCTGCTGCGCGCCGCTGACTGGGCCGCCGCGCACCCGTCCGAGGTGGCCAGGATCCTGGGCGCGGAGACCGGCGCCGGCGCGACCGGCGTGACCGCGGCCTACCGCCCCGGCGCCTCGCTGCACCTCGACCTGTCCGCCGAACGCCTCGACCTGCTGGCCGAGCAGGAGCGCTTCCTGCGCGGCCACGGCTTCCTCGAATCACCCGTGGACGTCGCCGCCTGGGCCGACCACACCCCGCTCCAAGGAGTCACCCATGCGTAAGCTGCTGCTCGCCCTTCCGCTCGCCCTCCTGGCCACGGCCTGCGGCGGCCCGGACACCACCACCACCGCCGCCGGCCAGGAGCAGGTCGTCGTGCGCATCTCCGACCCCGGCAACAGCGGCTTCCTGGCCGTCGCGAAGAAGGACGGCAGCCTGGACGCGGCCCTGGCCAAGGTCAACGCCAAGGTCAAGTGGGCCGGTGACTTCTCCGTGTTCGCCCCGGCCGCCCAGGCCATCAACGCGGGCTCGCTCGACATCGCCACCGGCTCGATCACCTCCGGCGTCACCGCGCTGGCCGTCAAGCCCAGTTTCAAGATCTTCGCCACCGTCCCGCCCGACCTGGCCGGGGAGGGCATCGTGGTGAAGAAGGACTCGCCGATCAGGTCCGTGGCCGATCTGGCCGGGCGCAGCGTGGCCGTCGGGCACGGCGGCACCAGCGAGTACCTGCTGCTCAAGGCGTTGCAGACGTTCGACGTGCCGGTCGAGAAGGTCAAGCGGGTCTACCTGCCGCCGCCGCAGACCGCGCCGGTCTTCGGCTCGGGCGAGGTGGACGCCTGGTCCACCTTCTCCACCTTCCTCATCCCCGCCGTCACCCAGCTGGGCGCGCGCGTCCTGGCCGACGGCGAGGCGATCAAGTCGGACAACTACGTGATCTACGTGGCCGCCAACAAGCTGCTGCAGGAGCATCCCGAGGTGGTCAAGGCGCTGTTCGCGTTCCTCAAGGAGGGCAGCGCCAAGGAGATCGCCGATCCGGCGGCGTACCTGAACGTCTTCACCCAGACCGGCCCGCAGGCCGTGCAGGGCGAGCAGAAGGAGCTCGTGGCCGGCATCCAGAAGAAGGGCAAGCCCGTCCAGGCGGTCACCGCCGCCGAAATCGCGAAATATCAGGACGTGGCGAGGTTCTTTCTCGACCAGAAGGTGCTCACCGCGCCGCTGGACGTCTCCCAGCACGTCGTGGACGTGAACACGCTCGGGAGCGCGCGGTCATGAGCGTGGCCACTCACGCGGAGGCCGGCGTCGAAGGGCTCGTCGCGCCCCAGCCGCCGCGCTCGTCCGGCCGCCACCCGGCCGTCACGCTCGCGCTGCGCGCCACCGGCCCCGTCCTGCTGCTCGCCGCCTGGTACGCGGCCACCGCCACCGGCGCCCTCACCCAGGACGTGCTCGCCGGCCCCCAGGACGTCGTCAACACCTTCGGCGAGCTGTGGGCCGACGGCCAGCTCCCCGAGGCGCTGCGCGTGTCGGTCACCAGGGCCGGGCTCGGCCTGCTGCTGGGCGCCTCCACGGGGCTGGCGCTGGGCGTCGTCTCCGGCTTCACCCGGCTCGGCGAGGAGCTCGTCGACTCCTCGATGCAGGCCCTGCGGGCCATCCCGTTCCTGGCGCTGACCTCGCTGTTCATCGTCTGGTTCGGGATCGAGGAGGCGTCCAAGATCCTGCTGATCGGGGTGGCCTGCACATTCCCCATGTACATCAACGTCTCCAGCGGGGTGCGCAACGTGGACCGCAAGGTCGTCGAAGCGGCCCGCTCGTTCGGACTGGGCCGGCTGGCCGTCGCCCGCGAGGTCGTGCTGCCGGGCGCGCTGCCGTCGATCTTCGCCGGGCTGCGGTTGTCCACCACGCTCAGCGTGATCGCGCTCATCGCCGCCGAGGAGATCAACGTGACCGCCGGGCTCGGCTACCTCATGGCCCGGGCCACCGACTACCTGCGCACCGACATCCTCGCTCTGTGCGTGCTGCTGTACGCGGTGATCGGGCTCGCCGCCGACCTGGCCCTGCGGCTGGCCGAGCGGGTCACGATGCCCTGGCGCAGGGCGGTGACGATCCGATGAGCCTCGCCGTACGCACCCGGGGGCTGCGCAAGGTCTTCGGCGAGCGGGCCGTGCTCGACGGGGTCGACCTGGACGTGCGGCGCGGCGAGTTCCTGGCGCTGCTCGGCGCGAGCGGCACCGGCAAGACCACGCTCCTGCGCATCCTGGCCGGGCTGGACGCGGCCGGCGGCGGGAGCGTGCTGGTGCCGCCGGTGCGCACCGTCGTCTTCCAGGAGCCGCGGCTCGTCCCGTCCAAGCGCGCCCTCGCCAACGTGATCATCGGGCAGGGTCGCGCCGCCCGCGCCAAGGGCCTGGCGGCCCTGGCCGAGGTGGGGCTGAGCAGCCATGCCGACGCCTGGCCCGCGACGCTGTCCGGCGGCGAGGCCCAGCGGGTCGCGCTGGCCAGGGCCCTGGTACGCGAGCCGGAGCTGCTGCTGCTCGACGAGCCGTTCGCCGCGCTGGACGCCCTGACCCGGCTGCACATGCAGGACCTGATCGCCGAGCTGTGCGCCCGGCACCGCCCGGCCGTGGTGCTGGTCACGCATGACGTGGAGGAGGCGATCCTGCTCGCCGACCGGATCGCGGTGCTGCGCGCGGGCACGTTCGTCACCGATGTGCGGGTCGAGCTCGACCGGCCGCGCGACCGCACCGACCCCGACTTCGTCGAGCTGCGCCGCCGGCTCCTCGCCGACCTCGGCGTGGACGCCCACGCGGGAGCGGCGCCATGACGGCGCCCGGGAGCAGTGCCGGGAGCAGTGCCGGGAGCAGTGCCGGGAGCAGTGCCGTGAGCAGGTCCATGACGGCGGCCGACTGGATCGCCGGGAACGCCGCCGCGCTGACCGGGCTCGCCGACCGGATCTGGGCCTACGCCGAGCCGTCGCTGCGCGAATGGCGCTCGGCCCTGGCCACCGCCGCGCTCCTGCGCGCGCACGGCTTCACGATCGCGTGGGGCACGGCCGGCCTGCCTGCCGCGTTCGTCGCCACCCACGGCGACCGCGGGCCGGTGCTGGGCTTCAACGTCGAGTACGACGCCCTGCCCGGCCTGTCCCAGCGGGCCGGCGCGGCCCGGCACGAGCCGGTCGCGTTCGAGGGCGACGAGTACGCCCCCGCCTACGGCCCCGGCCACGGCTGCGGCCACAACGCCCTGGCGGCGGCGTCGGCAGGCGCGGCCATCGCCGCCGCCACGGCACTGGGGAGCCGGGCCACGATCAAGGTGTTCGCGTCCACCGGCGAGGAGCACCTGGTCGGCAAGGCGTACGCGGTGCGCGACGGCGCCTACGACGGGCTGGACGCCTTCCTCGACTGGCACCCCGCCCCCGTCACCGGCACCGGCTGGGACGTCACCAGCGCCCTGTACTCGGCCACGTTCTCCTTCCTCGGCTCGCCCGGCCACGGCTCGAACCCGCTGGGCACCCGAAGCGGCCTGGACGGCGCGCTGCTGCTGACGGAGATGGTCGAGCGCCTGCGCGCCGGCCACGTCTCCCCCTCCGGCCGCGTCAGCTACACGATCAGCGGCGGCGGCGCCCCCAACGTCACCCCCGACCTGCAGACGGTCTGGGTCTACGTCCGCGAGTCCACGGCCGCCGCCGCCAGGACCCTCTACGACCAGGTCGTGACCTGCGCCCACGCCGCCGCCGCCGGCAGCGGGACCCGGCTGGAGCACCGCCTGGTCACCGCCATCAGGCAGGGGCTCGGCAACCGGGCGGGCGCCGAGCTGCTGCACCACACGATGAGCGAGCTGGGGCCGCCGGCGTTCACCGACGCCGACCAGGCGTTCGCGCGGCGGCTGCAGGCGGCGATCGGCCGCCCGCCCGCCGGCCTGGCCGGCGAGGTGCTGCCGCTGTGCCCGCCCGCCGGTCCCGACCTCGGCGGCCCGTCCAGCGACACCTCCGAGGTGAGCTGGACGGCGCCGCACCTCAGCCTGGTCGCGGCCGTGGTGCCGCTCGGGGTGCCCCTGCACTCGTGGGCGGCCACCGCGGCGACCGGCACCCCGATCGCACACGCCGGGCTGCTGGCCGCCGCCCGCTACCTGGCCACGGCGGCGGTCACGCTGGTCGAGCAGCCCGAGACGCTGGCGGCGGTCAGCGCGGAGTTCGACTCCCGCGAACGGGAGCCCGCGCTCCTGCCGGCCGCCGCCGAGCCGCCGTACCACCTGCCGCCGCCCGGCTTCCTCGACGAGACGGGCCAGTCGCCGCGGCCGACCCGGACGCCGCCCGTTTCCGCTGAACCCCTAGGAAAGATCTGACATGTCCGTCCTGCTCATCTCCGGCAGCCCATCGGCCGCCTCGCGCACCGTACGCCTGCTCGACCACCTGGCCGGTCGGCTGGGTCGGCCCGCCACCGTACTGCGCCTTCGTGACCTGCCCGCCGAGGCCCTGCTGCGCGGCGAAACCGCCCATCCCGAGCTGGCCCGCGCCACCGCGCAGGTGGCCGCGGCCGACTCGATCGTCGTCGCCACCCCGATCTACAAGGCGTCCTACACCGGGCTGCTGAAGGCGTTCCTGGACGTCCTACCGCAGGGCGCGTTCGCCGGCAAGACGGTGGTGCCGATCGCCACCGGCGGCACCCCGGCCCACCTGCTGGCCGTGGACTACGCCCTGCGCCCGGTGCTGAGCGTGCTCGGCGCGCGGCACGTCACGCGCGGCCTGTTCGTCCTGGACAGCCAGATCGAGCCGCTGGCCGGGGAGCTGCTCCCGCGCATCGACGCCCTGCTGGAAGAGGTCCCGCTGGGGGCGGCGGCATGACGGCGCACCGCACCGGCCGCTTCCACCTGGCCCTGCCCACCCGGAGCCCCGACCCCGCCCCGTTGCCGGGCTTCGTCACCGACCTGCGGCCGGCGCTCACCGACCCCGCCGGGCGGGCCGCCGTGGCCGCGGACCTGTCCGGGTGGGCGGGCGCGCTCTCGCCCTTCGACCCCGCCGGCCAGGAATCCCTCGCCGTAGCCGCCAACGCCCTGCGCCGCACCCGCCACCTGCGGGTCGTGGCCGAGTTCCACCCGGCCGTGGCCACCCCGGTCTACGCGGCCAAGCTCTCGGCGTCCCTGCAGCGTTTCTCCGCCGGACGGCTCGGCTGGCGGCTCGCGGTGGACCTGGATCCGGCCGTGGCCAGGGCGCAGGGCGACTTCCTGACCGGCGCCGCCCGCTTCGCCCGCGCCGACGAGTTCCTCACCGTGGCCAAGGGCGTCTGGGGCGGCGGCCCGTTCGACTTCGCCGGGGACTTCTACGAGGTGGTCAAGGGCGGCTTCGGCGCGCCGCTGTCGTCCCCGCCCTTCCCCGAGGTGCACCTGTCGGGCGTCTCGCCCGAGGCCCTGGAGCTGTCGCGCCGCCACGCCGACGTGCACGTCTTCGCGGCCGGTGACGACTTGGCGGCCCTCATCCCCGAGCTGCCCGGCCTGCGCTACGGCGTGCACCTGCCCTCGATCGAGGCCGCCGGCGAGTACGCCGCGCTCGGCGTCACCGAGTTCTTCCTCCAGACCGAGGACGTCTACCGCCTCGGCGAGCACGTGAAGGAGCGGTCTGTTGACCGTTGACATCTACTGGCGCATCCACATGGAGGGCGACCAGCCCTCGCTGCGCCGCCGCGTCCGCAGCCGAGGCGGTTTCGCCCCCGGCGGCACCGCCCCCGGCACCAGGGACGGCCGGGACGACGGCTACAGCCACGCCGACTACATGGCCGAGGTCGCCAGGGCCGCCGAGGACAGCGGCTTCACCGGCGGGCTGCTGCCGAACTTCCCGCACACCGACGACCCGTGGGCCGCCGCCGCGACGCTGGCCCGCGAGACCACGTCGTACCGCTTCATGGTGGCCTTCCAGCCCGGCTTCCTGCACCCCGTCCAGGCCGCCCGGATGACGGCCACGCTGCAACGGGCCACCGGCGGCCGGATCGTCTACAACGTCATCTCCGGCGGCGGCGGCCCGGCGCAGCTGTGGTGGGGCGACAAGGTGGACCACGACGACCGCTACGCGCGCACCTCGGAGTTCCTGGACGTGCTCAAGGGCGTCTGGCAGGGCGGGCACACCCACCGGGGCCGCTTCTACCAGGTGGAGAACGCCGGGCTGCCGGAGGAGCTGGCCGGGCAGCCGTTCCCCGAGATCTTCTTCTCCGGCTCCTCCCCCGCCGCCATCGACGCCGCCGGCCGGCACGCCGACTACTACCTGTCCTGGCTGGAGCCGTTCGAGGCGCTGGAGGAGAAGTTCGACGCGGTGCGCGCGCACAGTGCCACGCCGCCCCGGTTCGCCGTGCGGGTGGACCTGCTGGCCCGGGAGAGCGAGGAGGAGGCGTGGGCGGAGATCGAGGCCGGCTGGCGGGCCCGGCCTCGCGAGAGCGAGGCCGGCGAGGGCGACTCCGTCGGCGTGCGCCGCAGCCGCGCCTTCCTCGCCGGAGCCGGTGACGACCCCCGCGCCCTGGAGGTCGCCCCCCATGTGTGGGGCGGGTTCAGCCAACTGCGCGACGGCCCGGCCTTCGGCCTGGTCGGCGACTACCACCAGGTCGCCGACCGCCTCGACCGGCTGCTGGATCTCGGGGTGGACGCCCTCATCCTGGCCGGGATCCCCCATCTCGAAGAGGCCCGCCGCGTGGGCCGCCACGTATTGCCGCTACTGAAAGGACGCTCCTGATGACCACCAAGGTCGGCTTCTTCCCGCAGAACAACACGCTCTGGGTGGCCCGCCACCGCGACCTGCTGCCCGGCGTCGAATGGGTGGACCTGAACGCCCTCGGCCGGGACGGGCGCGTCGATCCCACCCGGGCCCTGCCGTCCGCCCACGGCGACCACCTGTTCGACGGCGGATACGACTTCATCGGCACCGGCTCCACGCCCCCGGTCACCGCCCAGGCCAAGGGGCACGACATCGTGTACGTGGCGATCTCGGGGCCGCGGGTCGAGAACGGCCGCCTGGTGGTGCGGGACGACTCCCCGATCAGCTCGGTGGCCGAGCTGAAGGGCAGGCGGGTGGCGCTCGGGCACGGCTCCTGGCAGACCACCCTGCTGCTGCTGGCGCTGGAGCGGGCCGGGCTCGGGTGGGGCGACATCGTCCCGGTGGACGCCTACGGCAACGCCGCCGAGCTGCTGGTGAACGGCGACGTGGACGCCTGGGTGGGCTCCTACCCGTACCTGACGCCGGTCGAGTCGCGCACCCGGACGCTGGTGGAGACCGAGGGCCTGTTCAGCCACCGCTCGCTCTGGTTCACCCGCCGCGACTTCGCCCAGGAACGGCCGGAGGAGCTGGCCAGGATCGTCACCGCGCTGCAGCGGGCGGACCGCTGGACGGAGGAGCACCCGCGCGAGGCCGCGGCCCTGTTCGACGGCGACCTCGACGCGTGGGAGCACGCGCTGCGCACCCGCCCGTGGGGGCTGCACCCGGTCAGCGCGGAGTTCGTCGCCGAGCAGCAGCACGCCGCCGACCTGTTCCACGCCAACGGGCTCATCGAGCGGAAGATCACGGTCGCGGACGCCGTCCTCCCCGAGATCGGCGAGCTGGTGACGCGAACCCGGTGACTCCCGTCCTCTCCGCCGCCACGCGGCAGCGGAGAGGTTTCATGGATCAGCTGCGTGCTTCGGGCGGCACGTAGGCGAAGGTGGGACCGGCGCCGCCGGGCAGCGCCATCAGGGCCTGCGCCTGGGCCCTGAGCGTGAACATGGTGCGGGTGGCGTCCGTGAGCCGCTTCGGGTCGCCGTTGAACGCCTGTTCCAGCAGGTTCAGCAGGGTGCTGTAGGTGGTGTCGAACAGATCCTGCGCCGCCCGTACGGCACTGCCCGGCTCGGCGGGCCGCGGGTTCGGCGTCATCGGCAGCACGCCGTCCGGGTCGACGCCGACCTTCTCGCCGGTCGGGCCGGTCTTCGGGGTGTCGCCCCGCTGGTAACGGCGGCCGAGCTTGAGCTCCTGAAAGCGGTAGTAGTGGGCGACCTCTTTCCGCTCGGGGTGGAGGACGTCCTGGTCACCGTCCCAGACCTCGCCGCGGGCGTTGCCCTCCCCCTGCTCGACGATCTCCTTCAGCGCGCCGAGCGCGGACTCCAGATCCTCGACGGCGAACAGCGATCCGGCAGTGTGCCGGAAGTGGGCGCCGCTCACCTGCCGGGCCGGGTCGCCGCAGAACACCTCCTTCTCACCGAGCGTTTCGCACAGATGACGCAACCCCTGCTCGATCGCGGCGTAGAACTGCCCGATCGTCTCGTAGTCGTCGTCCTCCGGCGGCGCGCCGGGCGGCGCCGGCCGTTCCAGGCGCAGGAACATCTCCAGCGCCTGCGCGCCGAACGGCACCAGCGACACCTCCAGATCACCATGAGGCAGCCTGCGCGGATACGGCGGCAGCATCCCCGGCACGTCCAGACGCGGCGTGCCACCGACCGCGTTCAGCAGATTCGCCGCCAGCGCCAGATGCAGCATCTCCTCCACGAAGACGCCGCTCACCACCTCCACAGCCACCGGATTGCGCTCCGGATCCAACGAGTACAGCGCCGTCAAGTACGGCGGCAACGTCGCGTGCTCCAGCTCGATCGCCCACTGCAGATGCTCACGCAGGCTGCCGAGCGTGCCGATCCGGACCGGTCGTTCGTGGTTCATTCGTGTCATACCTCGGGTTGTCGGCATGGCGGATCGGACCGCCGGCCGATGGGCCGGCGGCCTGGTTCGATCCCGGGATCAGGCGGCGATGACGGCAGCCGGTGCCGTCACGCTGCGGACACCTCGCCGGGGTTCAGGACGGGCGTGGCGCGCGGCGGTCCTTGCGCCGGGCCAGCTCGGCCTCTTCCACCAGCGTGAACATCGGCTTGCCCGGCTCGCACAGCATGGTGACCGTGAACCGTACCGGGACATCGTCGCGATTGTTGCCGTCCTGGTAGTGGATGACGTCGCCACCCGGCTCCCAGAACGCCTCGCCGGCGCGGATCACCCGCTCCGGCTCTCCTTCCAGCTCCATCAGCATCTCGCCCTCAAGGACGACGCCGAAGGCGGGACCCGGGTGGCGATGCGGCGCCTTCCACGGTCGCCCGGACGGCCACCGGGCCGCCCGTCGCGGGGTCCGTCGCGGGGCCCGTCGTGGGG